>JASFIY010000077.1:0-7449 GCA_050122415.1 Desulfobacteraceae bacterium | reverse complement strand
ATCACCTCCAGGCCCCACTGGCTGCCCGGCCGCGCCGCCACGAGACGGAAGCCGAATTTCTGATAGAGTTGCCGGGCCGTCTGCAACCCCTCGAAGGTCCACAGGTAGATCCGCGGATAGCCCCGCTCGCGGCAAAAGGCGATCGCCCGGGAGAGCAGGCGATTGCCCAGGCCGCGGCCCCGCAAGTCTTCGCTGAGAATAAACCAGCGCAGATGCGCCCCGTCGCTTTCGGCGTGGATGCCGTCGATGGCGACGGCCCCCGCCACCTTCCCGTTCACGCAGACCGTCCAGAAACCGTCGCGCCGCGGGTCGAAGCGCTCCAGGAAGGCGGTCACCCCGTCGGTGATGGTCTCTTCGAAAACCGGGCCGAAGCCCCAGTTGCGGCCGTAATAGTCCGCATGCAGGGCGGCGATGCGCCCACAGGCACCCGGTTCCAGCCCCAGTATTTGGATATCCGCTTCGATTTTGGGGATCCTCCACCGCGCTCTCGTTTCATTCCCCCAGCGGTGGCCGCCGGATCAGCGGCCCGCCGCCATGGTCCAAAGCCGGAAGGGCGACCTGACCCCCCGGCCGGCAAGTCAATTATTCTTGAAATATTTTTCCGTTCATTGCAAGATAGAATGGTTTCGCAGCACCCTGGAGGAGGGGGTGCGGGCCTCGCCTGTGGCCCACATCACAACCGGCTGGGTTTTGGCTTTTTAACGGTTCGCCATGGTTTAGCTTGCCACCATTTTTGATTTCCCCCGGCAGCGGGGGGAATTCTTGGCTTGACACCCCCCGCCGTCTCGAATAGGAATTTGGAGGGCTTGGGGCCTTTACCTTTAATTTCAGCCAATCACAACGGGAGGAGAAAACATGTCGGATTTCTTTATCAACGTCTTTTTGGATGATGCCAAACTCAAGCAGATCGAGGCCGCCGGTTTGGCGGACCAGGCCGTGGAGATCGAAGGCAAGAAGGCGATCCAGGTGCCAATGACCGCCAAAGACCAGAAAAAGCTGGTCAAAGGATTTCCGGACCTGACCTTTGACGCCGCCAAGGCGTGCGTGCTGCCGCCGGAGGCCGAGGAGAAGCTGGTCGGCATCGTATCGGACATGAAAACCCTGGATGTGATGAAATTCGCGATCATGAAGCTCTACAACCCCCTCGCCGGCAAAGCCCCCCGCTCAGCCCAGCGCTGATTCGGGCCCCAGACGAAGTCCATTGCAGCGACCGTTACCGGGCGGTCTGCGGCGGCGCCTTCGCAAGGCGTGAAAAAGGAGCGGCACCCACGGGTGCCGCTCCTTTTTACTTGGATGCCGCGCCGGCCATCCGACGGGCGAAATTTTGACCGGCGGGCGGGGACCGGATCAGGAGGCGGTGCGCTCCTCCAGGAGGTTGTCCAGCCAGTCGGGGTCCATTTCCGGCACCGAGGAGAGCAGCAGTTCGGTGTACTCGTGGTGGGGCGGCCTGAGAATCTCACCCTTGACGCCCTGCTCCACGATGCGCCCCTTGAGCATGACCACGATCTCGTCGGCGATGGCCTTGACCGTCGCCAGGTCGTGAGTGATGAAAAGATAGGAAACCCCCAGATCGTTCTGAAGGTTCTGCAGCAGTTCCAGAATGCCCTCGGCTACCAGCTGGTCCAGCGCTGAGGTGATCTCGTCGCAGATCACCAGATCGGGGTTGGCGGCCAGCGCCCGGGCGATGCAGACCCGCTGCTTTTCGCCGCCGGAAAGCTCCGAGGGGTAGCGATCGGCATAGTTTTCGGGCAGCTCCACCATGCGCAGCAGCTCCTGGATGCGCTCCAGGGCTTTTCGGCCGCCGATACCAAAGTAGAAGGCCAGCGGCCGCCCGATGATCTTGCGGATCTTCTGGCGCGGGTTGAGGGCCACGTCCGGCATCTGGTAGATCATCTGCAGGCGCTGGAGGCTTTCGCGTTTTCGCGACTGCAGATCCGGCGAGAGCTCCTGACCGTCAAAAACGATTTTGCCTTGGTGGGCGGGCAGCAGACCGGTGATCACCCGGGCCACAGTGGTCTTGCCGCTGCCGGATTCCCCCACAACGGCCACGGTTTTGCGCCGTCGTATCTTGAGGTTGATGTCCTCCACGACGTTGACGCCCTTGACGTAGCTGGCGGAAACATTCTGAACGTCCAGAACCACGTCGCGGTCTGCGGCGGCCTCGGCCTTGTCCTCGCGCAGGCTTCGCACCGACAGCAGCCGGCGCGTGTATTCCTGCTGCGGGTTTACCAGCATCTCGCGGGCCGCGCCCTCCTCCACCAGGGTGCCGTGGCGCAGCACCATGATGCGGTCGGCCAGTTGGGCCACCACCGCCAGATCGTGGGTGATATAGATGGCGGCCGTGTTGAGCTGCTGGATGACGCCCTTGATAGCGGCCAGGACCTCGATCTGGGTGGTCACATCCAGAGCGGTGGTGGGCTCGTCGAAGATGATGATATCCGGGTCGGTGGCCATGGCCATGGCCACCATGGCGCGCTGCAGCTGCCCCCCGGACACCTGATGGGGGTAGCGGTAGCCGATGGTCTCCGGCTCCGGCAAACCAAGCTGCCGATAGAGATCGACGGCCTTGCGTGCGGCCTCCTCGTAGGACGAAAGGCCGTGCTGCACCGGGCCTTCGCAGAACTGGTCGATCAGCTTGTGGGCCGGGTTGAACGAGGCCGCGGCACTCTGGGCGACATAGGCGATTTTGGAGCCCCGCAGCCGGCGCAGCTGCCTGCGGGAGGCTTTGGTAAGGTCCAGGCCCTCAAAAACGATGGATCCGGCGGCGATCCGGCAGCCTTTGCGGGTATAGCCCATGGCGGCCAACCCCAGGGTGGATTTGCCGGCGCCGGACTCCCCGATCAGGCCGAGGATTTCGCCCCGTCGAAGGCTGAGATCGATGGTGTTCACGATCGGCTGCCAGCGGTTGCCTTCACGCCCTTCGATTTTCAATCCGCTGATTTTCAGTAAAGGTTCCATTTCAGGTCATCCGTTTGACTGGTTATACTTTCGGGATGGCGCCTCCCGGCTGATCTACTGGCTGCGGATCTGGCTGCTGCGATGCAGGAACCAGTCCACCACGAGGTTGACCCCGATGGTCAGGAAAGCGATGGCGCCGGCCGGCCACAGCGGGGTCAGAATGCCGAAGGAGATGGCACCGGAGTTCTCCCGCACCATGCTGCCCCAGTCCGCCGTGGGCGGCTGAATTCCCAGGCCCAGGAAGCTCAAGGCGCTGATGAAAAGAAAAACGAAACAGAAGCGCAGCCCGAACTCGGCGATCAGCGGGGGCATGGCGTTGGGCAGGATCTCGTGGCGCATGATCCACCAGAGCCCCTCCCCCCGAAGCCGGGCCACTTCCACAAAGTCCAGCACCTCGATGTCCATGGCCACGGCCCGGGAGAGCCGGTACACCCGGGTGGCGTCCAGGATCGCGATCACCGCGATAAGGACCGGAATCGAGGTCCCCGCCACCGAGAGCACCATCAGGGCGAAGATCAGGGTCGGAAAGGCCATGACCACATCGACGATGCGGCTGATCACCTGGTCCACCCAGCCGCCGAGGGTGGCCGCCAGAAACCCGCAGGAACTGCCGACCGCAAAGGACATCAGCGTGATCAGGAGCGCGATCGTGATGGTGTTGCGCGCCCCGTAGACGATGCGCGTGAACAGGTCGCGCCCCAGCTGATCGGTCCCCAGGAGATGCTCCGCGCTCATGGGTGCCCAGACATCGCCGACCATCTCGGTTTCACTGTAGGGGGCGATGACCGGGGCCAGGATCATGGTGACCAGGTTCAGCAGTATGATGATCAGACCGACACGGGCGCTGAGAGGCGATTTTTTCAGTAGGGCCAGCATCCACCCCTCCTTATTTGGGCTGCCGCAGCTTGGGGTTGCTGAGCATCGAGAGCACATCGGCAATCAGGTTGAGCAGCACGTAGGTGGCGGCGAAAATCAGCCCGCAGGCCTGTACCACCGGCAGGTCCCGCTTGGAGACCGAGTCCACCAGCAGCTGCCCCAGCCCCGGATAGACGAAGACCACCTCCACCACCACGACCCCCACCACAAGATAGGCCAGGTTCAGCACCACCACGTTGATGATCGGCGACAGGGCGTTGGGCAGCGCGTGGTGCAGGATGACCCGCGCCCGGCTCATCCCCTTGAGCCGTGCCATTTCGATGAACGGGCTGGTCAGGACGTTGATGATGGCCGCGCGGGTCATCCGCATCATGTGCGCCACCACCACCAGGGTCATGGTCAGGCTCGGCAGGAAGATCACGTTGATTTTCTCAAAAAAAGACATTCCGGGATGGATGTTGGAAAGGCTGGGAAAGAGGATCAGCTGCACCGAAAGCAGCGCGATCAGGATGTAGGCCACGAAGAACTCCGGAAAGGAGATGGTGCTCAGCGTGGCGATGGAGATCGTGCGGTCGAACCAGGAGTTTCGGTAGAGGGCCGCCAGCAGCCCCAGGATGATCGCCAACGGCACGGCGACGATGGCCGTCATGCCCGCCAGAAAAAGGGTGTTGGCCAGCCGCCAGCCGATCAGCTCGGCAATCGGGCGACCATTGGCCAGCGAGGTGCCGAAATCGCCCCTCAGAAAATCGCCCAGCCAGGCGAAATAACGGACATGCGGGGGCAAATCGAGCTTGAGCTCGCGGCGGAAGGCCTCCACGGTCTGCGGGAGAGCGTTTTGCCCCAGCACGGCCTCGGCCAAATCCCCGGGGAGTGCTTCGACCCCCACGAAGATCAGCACCGAGATCACCAGGATCGTCAGAAAACCAAACGCAATGCGCTTGGTCACCATCGCGGACAGGGTTTCCATCTTGAATCGGGTTTCCTTGATTGTTGCGGCGAATTGCCGGGTGACGGGCGAGCCGCGGAATCACGCGATTATGGGGGTTTTTCACCACCAAAAAATTCGTTTGCCCCGCGTCGGACGGCACGCCGCACCCGTGGGGCCTGCAACGGGGCCGGGCCGCGGCCCGTCACCCCGAACCCCCTGTTCTCAGCTGCCCGCCGTCAGGCGAACCACCAGCGTTCAGGCCCCCGGAAGCCGTCGATCTCCCAGTTGACCGCCAGCGGGCCGTGGGCGACCTTGTCGCTGGCGGCCGCCAGATCGGCGGCGAACATGGGCACCACGACACCGCCGTCGTCCCGCACCAGCTGCTGCATTTCAACATACATGCCGCGGCGTTTCTGCTCGTCGAGTTCCGCCCGGGCGGCCACCAGCAGTTCGTTGAAACGCTCGTTTTTCCAGTAGGTGTCGTTCCAGGGCGCGTCGGCCGCATAGGCGGTGCTGAACATCATGTCTTCCGTCGGCCGCCCGCCCCAAAAGACCGCGCACCAGGGTTTTTTCAACCAGACGTTGCTCCAGTAGCCGTCGTTGGGCTCGCGCACCACCTCGATGCGGATCCCGACCTTGGCGGCGTGCTCCTGGTAGAGAACCCCGGCATCGACGGCGCCCACAAAGGCCGCCTCGGCGGCGTGCAGCTTGAAGGTGGCGTTTTCCACCCCGGCCTTCTTGAGGTGGAATTTGGCCTTGTCCGGATCGTACTGCCGCTGGGGCAGTTCGGATGCGTGGTAGCGGTTGGCGCCGGCGATGGGGTGGTCGTTGCCCACCGTGCCGTAGCCCCGCAGAATGGTTTTGACCAGACTATCGCGGTCGATGGCGTATTTCAGCGCCAGGCGGACATCGTTGTTGTCGTAGGGGGCGGTGTCGCAGCGCATGGCGAAGGTATAATGCTTGAACCCGTCTTGCTGCATCACCTGGATGCCCTTGGAGCGTTTGAGGAGGTGAACGGTTTTCAGTTCGCAGCGGTTCATGTAGTCAATCTGACCGGTTTTCAGGGCATTGGTGCGGGCATTGACGTCGCTGATCGCCAGGGTCTCGATTTCGTCGAACCAGGCCCGGTCCGTCTTGAAGTAGTTGGGGTTGCGGGTGGCGAAAGCGCGCACACCCGGTTCAAAATCCCTGAGAACGTAGGCCCCGGTGAAAATGCCGTCTGTAAAATCGCTTTCTTTGGGGGCGATGGTGAGATGATAGTCGCTCATGACGTAGGGGAAGTCGGCATTACCACCGGTGAGGGTGAAGACCACGGTGTCCTGGCCGTCTTTGCGGATGTCCTCGATGGACTCCACGATCCCTTTGGCGGCGGATTTACTGTCTGCGCCCCGGTGGTGGTTGATGGAGTGAATCACGTCGTCGGCGTCCATGGTTTTGCCGTTGTGGAATTCCACGCCCTGGCGGAGCTTGAACACCCACTTTTTGGCATCCGGTGAAGACTCCCAGCTTACGGCTAATTCGGGAACGGCCCGGTTTTCATGGTCGATCTCCACCAGGCTGTTGCCCACCTGCCCGTAGAGGACGCACTGCATCACGATGTCGGTGATGGCCGCCGGGTCCAGGGAATCGGTGGTGGACCCGCCGGAGAGCCCCAGGCGCAGGCGGCCGCCGCGCTTGGGTTCTGCGGCCCTTGCCGGCGAGGGCATCAAAGACGGGCCGACGGCCAGGGCCAGGCCCAAGGCGGCGGCGCGACCCATGAACTCCCGCCGGGTGATTTTTCCGGATGCAAACAACCGCTCGAGCTCCTTTAATTCATTCATGCCGACCTCCTTGGAAATTTTTTGGGTTGGGATTCACCTGCCATGGATCGTACGTCAGGTTGGGGTATCGCCGCCGTCCGAATCGGGGGGCTCGGTGGCTGCTTTCTTGGGGGCCGCCTCGGGACCCTCGGGCGTTTCGATCAGCGCAAGGATTTGCTGCAAGCCCCGGCTCAAACCGGCGACCTGCTCGGTTTCCAGATGGGCCAGACCGGCAACCAATTTTTCCTCGATGGGATCCAGCAGGGACCGGCCCTGGGAGACACCCGCGGGGGTCAGCGCGATGCGGGTAACCCGGCGGTCGCTTCCCTTGGGCAGGCGCTCCACCAAGCCCTTTTTCTCCAGCCGGTCGACAATTCCGGTGATAGCGGCGGGCGTCACCAATACCAGTTGGCTCAATTCCGCCGATGACAGCGGTCCGCGTTCCAGAAGGTTCCGCAGCACACTGCTCTGGGACGGGGTATGGCCCGAGCTGTCCACCATTTTGGGGGCCCCGGAACCGACCACACGATTCAACCGCTTGATGGAGGCCGCGATCACTTTAATCAACTGTTGGTTTTGATCGGTCATTGGCGCCTGGCTGGGTGAGGTTTCCAACATATTATCCACTTCAACCCTAAATAGTCAACACAAAAATATTTTTTGTTAAAAATATTTATTTTTTGACGGTATTTTGAGTAAATCTTTTTTACAGCAAGCATTCTGCTGTCAGGGGCGGTGGGGAGAACCCGCAGCAGGAAACAGGGCATGCCGATGAGGAATGACGCTGGGGGGGCAACGGGCAGGGCAGCAAGCAAGCCCGCACGGCGGGAAAATGGGCGCCACGCATGGCTTCCAATGCCGGGGATGAGGGACACTGGAGGGTACGAT
>JASFIY010000076.1:0-7523 GCA_050122415.1 Desulfobacteraceae bacterium | reverse complement strand
TCACCGAAAGCCCCGCTTCCCGGCGGGGTGTATCGCCCGGTGACCCACGTTTCCAGTTTTCACTCATCCACCACGCCCGATTTGCCGATATAACCCTGGCGAGGGGACCCCCTCGGCGAAATGTCACCGACCCGATCCTGAAATTCACCAGCCTGGTATGTCGACCTATCGCGTGCTTCCCAAACACGTCTCCGGCGTCCTCGAGCCGGTAAAAGCCAGGCGGCCATCTGCCACCACGCGCGGGTGGGCCGGGTTATCAGTTGCCCTGCGCCACATGCTGATGATATTGGGCTTTTTGCTGGCGGGCTTTGGCCTGGGCGGGCTGATGGCCCGGGAACTGCTATCCTCCGCGCTGGAGGCCAAATACCTCGCCCGGGCCGCGCAACAGATGACCTGGCAGGTCCTGCCGGGGCCTTCCGATGAGTTCCGCTACCCCGGCCGGGGGCCTTACGATCTGAGGCTTGGCTACAGCAAGCTGCCCGGCTATCTGGAGCGACTGCAAAACAGCGGCTGGCGGATCGTCGGGCAGGCCCGGATCAGCGGCCAAATGGCGCGCGCGGCGGACCTCGGGCTTTTTCTGCCCTATCACGAAAAGGACCAGGCCGGCCTCACCCTTTTTGACAGCGACCGCCGGCCCCTTTATACCAGCCGGCATCCGGAGCGGGTCTACGCCAGCTTTGGCAGTATTCCGCCCGTGCTGGTGAATGCCTTGACCTACATTGAAAACCGCGAGCTCTTGGTTGAGGATTTCCCCACCCGCAACCCGGCGGTTGAATGGGACCGCCTGGCCCAGGCGCTGCTGGAGAAGACCATCAGCCTCGTGGACAGCAAACGCAACGTGCCCGGCGGCAGCACCCTGCCCACCCAGATCGAAAAATATCGTCATTCACCCGCTGGCCTCACCGCCGACATGCGCGAGAAACTGCGTCAGATGGCCACCGCCAGCCTGCGGGCCTATTTAAACGGCCCCAACACGCTTGAAATGCGGCGTGAAACCGTAACCGCCTACCTCAACACGGTACCGCTGGCGGCGACGGCCACCTTCGGCGAAGTCAACGGGATCGGCGACGGCCTGTGGGCCTGGTACGGCATGGATTTCGACGCGGTTAACCGCATCCTGGCGAAAATGCCGGACGGCACCGACGATGACGCCTATGCCGACGCCTTCAAGCACGCCCTGTCGCTGATCGTGGCGGTGCGGCGCCCCTCGTACTACCTGGCCGCCGACCGTCGGGCCCTGGACAGGTTGACCGACAATCACCTCAATTTGCTGGCCAACGCCGGGCTGATTTCACGCCAACTGGCCGACCGGGCCCGGCAGGTCAGGCTGCGGCCCACCAGCCGGCCCATCGAACCGCCGACGGTGCGTTTTGCCGACCAGAAGGCCGCCAACGCGCAGCGCATCCGGGTCGCCGGTCTGCTGGGCGAATCCCGGCTCTACGACCTCGACCGGCTGGATCTGACCGTGGACACCACCATCAACCAGCCGGCGCAGCAAATCGTCAGCCGCTATCTGCAAAGCCTGGCCACACCGGAAGCCGCGGCCGCATCGGGGCTGATCGGCCACCGCCTGCTGCAAGCGGACAACCCGCTGGAGAGCGTGATCTACAGCTTGACCCTCTACGAGAAATCACCGGTCGGCAACCTGCTGCGCGTCCAGGTCGACAACCTCAACCAGCCCTTCGACATCAACAGCCAGGCACGGCTGGACCTCGGCTCCAGCGCCAAGCTGCGCACCCTGGTCACCTATCTGGAAATCATCGCCCGGCTGCAGGGCGAATTCCGCAGCCTGGACCCTGCCGCGCTGCGGCAGAAGGCCAAGCCCCAGCACGACGTCTTGGCCCAGTGGACGGCCGCGCGGATTCTCGCCAAACCCGGCGAAACCCTGGCCGCCACCCTCGATGCCGCCATGGCACGCAGCTATTCCGCCGCCCCGGAACCGTTTTTCACCGGCGGCGGGGTGCACAATTTCGCCAATTTCGACCCCAAGGACAACAGCCGCGTAATGACCGTCTGGGAAGCCACCCGCAATTCGGTCAACCTGGTCTACATCCGCTTGATGCGCGACATCATCCGCCACTACGCCGGCAGCACCCCCGGGGCCGCGGCGCGGGTTCTGGAAGACGCCGGCAACCCCATCCGCAAAACCTACCTGACCCGTTTCGTCGACCGGGAGGGCCGGGTTTTCATCCACCGCTTCTACCAACGCCACAAGGGGCGCACCCCGGCACAGATGACCGAAGCGCTCTACGCGCGCACCGGCCTCAAAGCGCGTCGCTTCAGCGCGGTCTTCCGCTATCTGGAGCCGGAGGCACCCTTCGCGTCCTACGTCGCCGCGCTCAACGCCCAGGTGCCGGCCAGCATCGGCCTGGACCAGAAGACGCTCCAATCGCTCTACACAGCCCATGCGCCCGAGGCCTACAGCCTGGCCGACCGCGGTTACATCGCGCAGATCCACCCGCTGGAGTTGTGGGTGGTCAAAGCCTTGCGCGGCGAGCCGCAACCCGACCTTAAGCGCCTGTACGACTCCGGCAGGGAAGTGCGCCTGGAAGTTTACGACTGGCTCTTCAAAACCAGCCGCAAAAACGCCCAGGACATCCGAATCCGATCGCTGCTGGAAGTCGAGGCTTTTGACGGCCTGCTGCGCGACTGGAAACGCCTGGGCTATCCCTTCGAGACCATCACGCCGTCCTACGCCACGGCAATCGGGAGCTCGGCCGACCGCCCCGCCGCCCTGGCCGAACTGATGGGCATTCTGATCAACGACGGGGTACGGGCGCCCATGGTGAGCCTCAGCGGCCTGCACTTCGCCCCCGACACCCCCTACGAAACCCGGCTGACGCGGAAGCCCGACGCGGGCGAGCGCCTGATGCCGGCCGAGGTTGCGCGGACGGTGCGCCGCGCCCTGGCCCTGGTGGTGCAATCCGGCACCGCCGTGCGCCTGGCCGGCGCGCTGAAGGACCCGGCCGGCCAGCCGCTGACGATCGGCGGCAAGACCGGCACCGGCGACCACCGCTACGAACGCTTCGGCAAGGGGGGCGAGCTGCTGGAATCCCGCGTGGTCAACCGCACCGCCACCTTCGTGTTCTATTTGGGCGAGCGCTACTTCGGCACCCTGACGGCCCTGGTGCCCGGCGAGCAGGCCGGCCGCTTCGGCTTCACCAGCTCTCTCACCACCCAGATCCTGAAAACCCTGCTGCCCCAGCTGCAGCCGCATCTCTATCCGGAGCCGCCGGCGCCTGACGGGTTCGCGGCCGACGTCGCCCCAGTACCGTCGCCGGTATCGCCGGCAGCCGAAAAGCCCGACGGCACCACCCGCCAGGCCGACCCGCCGACCGGAGAAGTGCTGCCGGTGGAGGAGAGGAGAAATCCATGACACAGGTGAAAATGGAGCGCCGCGGAAGCGTGGCGATCATTCGGTTGGACGACGGCGTGACCCATGCGTTGAGCCCGGAAGTTTTAGGGTTTTTTTACTGTCCAACTGTTGGCTGGCGCTTCTGGCAATGAGTGTCGGGATCTCAAATTTACCTTGAACGCCGGCGGGGGATCGGGGCGCATCGTAAAACGAGGGTATCAGGCCGGGGTCATGGGGCCTCAGCCGGCGAGTGTGGATTGGGCACGCCATCCCGGATGCGCTGGGAAAAGAGGGGGTCCTGGTCGGCTTCCCTCGCCCGGGCGCTGATTGCACCGCGCCGGCGCAGTTCCGCAAGCGGCAGACGGGTGTCGACGCTGCCGCGGGCATAGAGCAGCTCGTCCAGCCGCCCGTTTGCGAGAATGCGCCAGTCCAGCCGCTGCCCCAGGCCGAGGTGCCTAAGGTGGTAGCGGATGGCGGTGGTGCAGTTGTGGGTCAGGGCGTTGTACCATCGGGGGCGCCGCGCCAGCAGGTTCAACTCGGCAAGATAGTCGAGCAGCAGCGCCCGGGCGTGCGCGACGGAGGCCCGGATCCGGAAAAGGTAGACCTGCTCGCCGCGGTGGTTGGTGCGCAGCCGCACCACGTCGCGCTCGTCGGCCACCACGTAATAGACCTCGAACTGGCGGAAGAAGCCGCGCACCGCCGAGTAGCTCTCGCCCTTTTGCTTGCGCGTCTCGATGGAGATCGCCAGGGGCGGGCCGTCGGCAAACTCCCAGCTGGCGATGGTGTGGGCGATCGCCGTGGGCCCCCAGAAGCAGAGGAAGAGATCGAACCCGCGCAGCCGGTCGAGGTTGTAGCTGCGGCTCTCCCAGCGCTCGGTGAAGTCGGCTTCGCTGCGGTAGTCGAAATTGCGCAGGTTGTGCACGGTTACGCGGTTTCCCTTGATTTCGGCCGTCGCCGTGCGGGCCACATCCGCCAGCCAGTCGCGGTCGTTGCTGGGCGCGATGGCCAACCACCAGCCGAGCACGCCGGCAAATGCCGCCGACACGGCGAGCAGCGCCAGCCAGTAGGGGCGCAGCCCCAGCAGGAGAGCCAGGCAGATCAGGGCAAAGGCCGCTGCGATGGCGCCGGCCGCCCAGCGGTTACCCGGGCCGTCGAACCAGATCGCCGCCGCCGCCCAGGTCACCGCCAACACCAGCGGCAGGGTCAGCAGCACCCGGAGCGTCACACGCGTCCAGCCGGTCGTCATTGCAGTCCCCCTCCAGCCGACATGCGCGCGGCCTTTGTCATGGCTTCGCCGGCACCGCTTCCAGCCACTGGCAGCGCTCGGCGACCACCGGCGCCACGTTCTCGTGGCCGATGCCGTGGACGATCAGACCGATGACGCGCTCGTCGTTGTCGTATTCGGTGTGGGCGGCCATGGGGTTGGCGACCTCACCCAGACCGAAGAGCTGCGTCAGGGGCGCGACGTTGAGGATGACATTGGTCAGGGTGGGGCAAAGACGGGAATCGATGTGGTGGTCGAGAAAATCCGGCGGAATGGCGTAGCTGAAGAGATCGTTGGGGTCGCTGAAGGCGATCAGCCGCGTTTCCCGGAACAGCCGCTCGCCGGAGCGGGGGGCGCCCTCGGTGCAAATCTCCGCGATCTGGCCTTGAACCGTGGGTTCCGCCTGGCCCAGTTGCAGCAGCGGCAGCTGGTTGGAGAGCATGAAGACCGGAAAGGTCTTTTCCATCAGGATCGCCAGGCGCTCGGCAATTCCGGGGGCGGCCTTGCCCTGGACCGCGATCTCCTGGAGGGCGTCGGTGGTGACCCGGCTGCCGAGGCTGTGGGTGATGAAGGCGTAATCGTCCCCGACGCGGTCCAGGGTCTCCGGGCTGGCGGGGTCGCAGAAGGCCGGCCCGGACGCCGGCAGGGTTTGCCAGGTGTCGCTCATCATCCAGCAGAGAGATTGGCCCACCGAGGTCTGGATCTGCAGGCGAAACTCGCCATAATATAGCACCACGTCGGGCACCGTATCGTTGACAAAGAGCTTCAGGGTGTTGTTGATGCCCGTTCGCCGGAAAGCGTATTCCCCCGAATTGTCGAAGGCGATGGTTTCCTTGGCGGCATCGATGATCGGGTCCCAGGTCAGCTCGAAAAAGATCAGTTCGCGTCCCGTTGCGCTGTTGAAGAAGCGGCTGACCCGCAGGATGCCCAGCCCGCCGGTGTATTTCGGGTGCGACAGCGCGATTTCCTTGTACTTCTCCTCCACCTGCGGCAGCGCCAGCGCCCGGGCGAGGTTCTCGGCCAGGCGGGTGGCGTAGCCGGGCTGGTGCGAGCCGATGCCGTGCACCATCAGCACCTTGAGCAGCCGCCGGTCGGCGACCCCGCGGGCGGCCTGCAGTTCCTGCTGCCGCATGTAGGCTTCCAGGCCGGGGAAGGCACGGCCCCGGACGAAACACTTGCGGGGGTCATCCTGCACCTCCCCCTTGTCCTCCATCAAGGCCTGGGTCACCCCCTTGGCAAATCCCGCGCAGCCGCTCAAAAGCGCCAGCAGCCCAATCAGCAGCAGGCACTTCAACGCCCGATCGAACATCTTTCCGTCCATCGATAGCTCTCCGATTGTTTTTGCGGTTTGCAGCCGGCGCTTTGGGTTCTGCGCTTCAATACCGTCGTTCATGGGGCTTGCGGGCCAAGCGGCTCACCGCCACCGATTTCCTCATCGACCCAGGCCGACAGCAGCGTGTGGGCCACGGCCAGCACCACCGGCCCCACGAAAATTCCGATCAGGCCGAAGGCGATCAGGCCGCCGACCACGCCGGCAAAAATCAGCAGCAAGGGGAGATCGGCGCCTCTCTTGATGAGAACGGGGCGCAGAAAATTGTCCATGGTGCCCACCACCAGGCTCCAGAGAAGCAGAAAGGTCCCCCAGCCGGGGCTGCCGTCATAGTAAAGCCAGGCCACGGAGGGCACCAGTATGAGCATCGGCCCGATTTGGGCGATGGCCAGCATGAACATCCCGGCCGTCAGGACCGCGGCAAAAGGGACGCCGGCAACCACCAGGCCGATACCGCCCAAAACCGATTGCACCAGGGCGGTCACGACAACCCCGAGGGCGACGCCGCGCAAGGCTTGTCCGGCCAGGCTGACCGAATGTTCGCCGCGCGCACCGGCCAAACGCCTGCCAAAAGCCTTGGCAAAGGATGCCGCCTGCTCTCCTTTGGCATACAAAAGAGCGGCCAGTAGAACCGTGAGCAGAAATTGCAGGACCAGGGCGCCGAAGCCCCCAAGCTCGGTGGCGAACCACCGGATGGCATCACCCGCAAATGGGATGAGCTTTTTGATGAAATCTTGCAGCTCCGCGAGCACGGCCCGCTCCCAGGCCGCCGTCAGGTCGGCGCCCAGAAGCGGCAGCTTCGCGAGCCAGGCCGGCGGGGGCGGCAGCTCGAAGGTCGCCAGCGACCGCACCCAGGCGACAATCCGGTCGGCGTTCGCCACGATGGTGCCGATGGCCATCCACAGCGGCACCACCAGGACGCACAGCAGAATCAGGGTCATCACCGCCACCGCCAGCGAGCGCCGGTTCCAAAGCCGCTTTTGAATGCCGATCATCAGCGGCCAGGTGGCCACCACGATGGTCACCGACCAGATCGCGGCCCCCAGGAAGGGCCTCAGGACCCAAAGAGAGGTGCCGATCAGGGCCCCGATGAAGAGCACCGTGAGAACGATGCGCGTGATGTCGGGTCGGGTGTGCGTCATGCCGCGCTCTTTTGCCTCCGGTGGCCAGTTGCGGGGTGCCGGTCAGGGATTTTGCGCCGCTCAGCCCTGAACGCTTCTTTTGACCTTCTGGTTTTCCCGCAGCCGCTGGGCAAAGGCCACCGCCACGGCGCAGGACGCCAGCCTGGCTTCGGCCGAATCCGCCCGGCTGGTCAGGATGATCGGGACCCGCGCCCCGAGGACGATCCCGGCCGAATCGGCGTTGCCCAGATAGCTCAGCTGTTTGGCCAGCATGTTGCCGGCCTCCAGGTCGGGCACCAGCAGGATGTCCGCCTCGCCGGCCACCTGCGAATGGATCCCTTTGATCAGGGCGGCCTCCTTGCTGACCGCGTTGTCGAAGGCCAGGGGGCCGTCCAGCAGGGCCCCCTCGATTTGCCCGCGGTCCGCCATTTTGCAAAGGGCCGCGGCTTCCAC
>JASFIY010000075.1:0-7553 GCA_050122415.1 Desulfobacteraceae bacterium | reverse complement strand
GTTTCGGAAAGGGTCGGGTGGGCGTGAACGGTGAGCGCCAGGTCCTGGGCCAGGGCGCCCATTTCGACCGCCAGGACCCCCTCGGCGATCAGGGCCTCGGCGCTGCGGCCCACCATGCCGATCCCCAGGATGCGCTCGCTTTGGGGGTCGATCAGGATTTTGGTCAGGCCCTCGGGGGCGTCCATGGTCAAGGCCCGGCCGGAGAATTTCCAGGGGAAGCGCGCGACCCGCACCTCCCGGTTCTCCCGCCGGGCGGCCGTCTCGGTCAGGCCGCACCAGGCGATCTGGGGATCGGTGTAGACCACCGCCGGGATGGCGCGCGCATCGAAGGCCGCCGGCCTGCCGGCGGCCACCTCGGCCGCGGTTTTGCCCTCGTGGATGGCCTTGTGGGCCAGCATGGCGCCGCCGACCACGTCGCCGATGGCGAAGATGCGCGGGTCGTCGGTGCGCTGCTGGGCGTCGACCACCACGAAGCCGCGGTCGTCCAGCTTGACGCGGGTGTTCTCCAGGCCCAGGCGGCGGCTGTTGGGCCGGCGCCCGATGGCCACCAGGACGCGCTCGAAGGGTTCGCGGCGGCTTTCGCCGGCGCTTGCCAGGGTCGCCGCGACCCCCGTCTCGGTCTCGTCGATGGCCGTCACGCGGGTGTTGAAGTGCAGGGCCCCAAAGAGGCCCTCCAGGCGGCGCTGGAGGGGTTCGACGAGATCCGGGTCGGCGCCGGGCAGCAGCCGCGCCCCCAGTTCCACCAGCACCACCCGGCTGCCCAAGGAGGCGTAAACGCTGCCGAGCTCCAGGCCGACGTAGCCGCCGCCGATCACCAGCAGCGAGGCCGGCACCTCCGCCAAGCCCAGCGCACCGGTGGAGGTCATCACCCGCCCCCCCGCGGTTTCCGGCACCCCCGGCAGCGGGGCGGGGCGCGATCCGGTGGCCAGGATGCAGTGGCGGAACTTGATGCCGCTGACGTCGGCGTCGTGCAGGCGCACCTGGCTGGAAGACACGAATTCCGCGTGGCCCCGGATCAGCTGGACCCCGCGCTGCCGGCAGAGGGACACCAGCCCGTCGGCCAGCCGATCGATCACCCGGGTCTTCCAGCTGCGCAGGGCCGCCAGATCGATGGTCGGTTCGCCGAAGCTGATCCCCATGGGGCCCGCGCGGCGCGCGTCGTGGAGTAGTTCGGTGAGATGCAGCAGGGTCTTGGAGGGGATGCAGCCGCGGAAGAGGCAGACCCCGCCGGGGCGCTCGGCGGTGTCCACCAGGGTCACCTCCAGCCCCAGGTCCGCCGCCCGAAAGGCGGCCGCGTAGCCGCCGGGGCCGCTGCCGATCACCAGCAGTTCGGTCTCCTGCACGAATTCCCCCATCACCATGGTCGCCTCCCTCCCGGCTCAGGTCATGGCCAGCAGAAGTTCCTCGGGGTCCTGGAGGGTCGCTTTGACCGTCTGCATGAAACGGATGGCGTCGGCACCGTCCAGGACGCGGTGGTCCACGCAGACCACCAGCGGCATCATCAGCCGGGCGGCGATCTTGGGCGGGCCGTCGGCGCTCACAACCACCGGCTGCATGCGGGCGGCGCCCATGCCCATGATGGCCACCTGGGGGGGGTTGATGATGGCCGAAAAATGCCCGCCCCCCAGCGGCCCCACGTTGGTGAGGGTGAAGGTGGCGCCTTCCAGGGCCTCGCGCGTGATCTTGCGCCGGCGGGTGCGATCCACCAGATCGGCCAGTTCGGCGGCCAGCTCCCGCAGGCTCTTGCGGTCCACGTCGCGGACCACCGGCACGATCAGGCCGTCGTCGGTGTCCACCGCCAGCCCGATGTGAAAATAGTGTTTGCGGACGATCGCGCCGGCCTCTTCGTCCAGGCTGGCGTTGAAATCGGGGTGGACCTTGAGGGCCGCGGCCGCGGCCTTGAGGGCGAAAACCGTCAGGGTCAGTCGGCCCCCCTGGGCCGCGACGGCCCGCCGGTGCTTGCGCCGCAGGGCCTCCAGCTCGGTCAGGTCCACCCAGTCCTGGGTGTGCACGTGGGGGATCTGCGACCAGGCCAGGGCCATCTGACGGGCGGTGGCCCGACGGACGGCGCGCAGCGGCAGGCGCTCGGTGGCGCCCCAGCGGTCGAAGTCCGGCAGCGGCGGTGATTTCGGCGGGCCTTCAGCGGCGGCGGCTGCGGGTGCCGCGGCCGGCTCCGGGGCCTCGCCCTGGGTTGCGGTTGACCGGACATCCTCGGCGGTCACCAACCCCTCGGGGCCCGAGGGGGTCACGGCGTAGAGGTCCACCCCCAGCTCGCGGGCCAGCCGCCGGGTGGCCGGCGAGGCCGGCACCGGGGGGCGCTTCGACTTCTCGCCGGCATCCGCGGTTTCGGGGGCCGTCCGGCGCGGCGGCGCCTCCTCGGCCGCAGCAGGCGCGTCCGCGGCGGCCGTCGCGGTGTCGGTCTCGAAGATCATCAGAACGTCGCCGACCTTGACCAGGTCGCCGGGCTTGACCCGGATTTCCGCCACCGTGCCATCCACCGGCGAAGGGATCTCGACTGCCGCCTTGTCGGTTTCCACCTCCAGGATCGGGTCTCCCTCCCGGACCGCGTCGCCCACCGCCACCAGCACCGCCAGCACCTCTCCTTCGTGGATCCCTTCCCCCAGATCCGGCAATTTAAACGACCGCCCCATGGCGTTCTCCTCCTTTGCAGACCCGGTTGTCCCAGCAAAATCGGGCTTCCGTGGCCGCAGGCGCCCGGCGCACCCCGGCCTCAGTTCGCCAGCAGGGCGCGCGCCTGGCGCACGATCCGCTCGGCCCCGGGAAGATAGCTGTTTTCACGGCTGAAAAACGGTATCACCACGTCGAAGCCGGTGACCCGCGCCACCGGCTTTTCAAGATAGAAGAAGGCCTTCTCCACCAGGCGCGCGACGATTTCGGCCCCCGGTCCGAAGCTGCGCGGGGCTTCGTGCACCAGCAGGGCGTGGCCGGTTTTCTTGGCCGAGGCCACGAAGAGGCTGTCGTCCAGGGGGGAGATCGTCAACAGGTCGATGATCTCGGCCTCCAGACCGTCCTCCGCGGCCAGCCGCTCGGCGGCCGCCACGGTGGGGCGCAGCATGGCGCCGTAGGCGATCAGGGTCAGGTCGCGGCCCTCACGGACGATTTGGGAGCGGCCGATGGGCAGGGTTTCCTCCTCTTCCGGGACCTCCTCGCGGAAGGCCCGGTAAAGGGCCTTGGCCTCGTAGAAAATCACCGGGTCCGGGTCGCGGATGGCGCTGGTCAGCAGGGCGCGGGCGTTGCGCGGGCCGGAGGGGATCACCATTTTGAGCCCCGGCATGTGGGCCCAGAAGGCCTCGCGGCTCTCGGAGTGGTGCTCCAGGGCGCGCACCCCGCCGCCGTAAGGGGTGCGCAGCACCATGGGCACCGTGAAACGGCCCCGCGAGCGCCAGCGCAGGCGCGCGGCGTGGCTCTCGATCTGGTGAAAATTCTCGTAGCTGAAGCCCGAAAACTGAATTTCGCAGACCGGCCTGAGGCCGTAAAGCGCCATCCCGATGGACATCCCGACGATCCCCGACTCCGCCAGGGGGGTGTCCAGGACGCGGTTTTCGCCGAAGGTCCCGATCAGGCCGTCCGTCACCCGGAACACCCCGCCGTCGACGCCGACGTCCTCGCCCAGCACGATGACGCCGTCGTCGCGCGTCATTTCCTGGCGCAGGGCCAGGTTCAAGGCCTCCACCATCGTCATCTTAGCCATGGCTGTCCTCCTTGGGCGCCGCGGCCAGCTCCCGGGCCAGTTCCGCCTTTTGCGCCTGGAGATCGGGTGGCATCTCCGCATAGACATGGTCGAACATTTCCAGCGGGTCGCCCATCCGGGCCATCTGCCCTTCGGCGCGTTCGACGGCGGCCTGGATCTCGGCCTTGATTTCGGCCTCCAGGGCCTCGATCTTTTCGGGGGTCAACACCCCCTTGTCGGTGAGGTAGCGCTGAAAACGGGCGATGGGGTCCCGTTTTTTCCAGACCGCGACATCGTCGTCGCTGCGGTAGCGCTTGGGGTCGTCGGCGGTGGTGTGAACGCTCAGACGGTAGGTGACGCACTCGATCAGGGTCGGACCCTCACCGGCGCGGGCGCGCGCCACCGCTTCGCCGGCCGCGGCATAAACCGCGAGGATGTCGTTGCCGTCCACCTGGATGCCCGGCATTCCGTAGGCGATGGCCTTCTGCGCGAGGGTCTCGGAGCGGGTCTGGCGCGCCCGGGGAATGGAAATCGCCCATTGGTTGTTCTGACAGACGAAGATCACCGGGGCCTGGAAGACCGCGGCCAGGTTCAGGCCCTCGTGAAAATCGCCCTGGGAGGTGGCGCCGTCGCCGAAGAAGGTCATGGTCACCTGGTCGCTGCCGCGGTATTTCATGGCCCAGGCCAGCCCCACGGCGTGCGGGACCTGGGAGCCGACCGGCACGCAGAGCGGCAGATCGTTGCTCTCCGGGGCGACCCGTCCGCCCTCGTTGTAGCCTCCGAAGAAGATGATGAAATTTTCCAAGGGCTTGCCGCGCCAGATCTCGGCCGCGGTTTCGCGGAAGGAGGGCACCATCCAGTCCGAGGCCCGCAGCGCGGCCACGGCGCCCAGCTGGGCGGCCTCCTGGCCGGCGATCGGGGCAAAGGTGCCGATCCGCCCCTGGCGCTGGAGGCTCAGCATGCGCTCGTCGAACCGCCGGCCGAGCAGCATGGCGCGGTGCAGCTTGAGCAACTCGGCGGGCTCGATCCGGGGTTCCAAAGCGGCGTCCACGGTCCCGTTTTCGTCCAGGATGGAAAGGTGTTCGATCGGGTAGGGCAGGGGAATCGGCTTGCGCGGCATGGCGCTGACCCTCCTTTCCGTTGGGAGCGGGGTTTTGGCAGGGGCTCGGCAAGAAGGACCCCCTGGCCCGAGGGTTTCAAGGATCGAGGCAACTCTAAGATGGGGTCTTTTGGGGGGGAGTCAAGCGGGGCATCGTGCAGCGCCGTGGCGGTTGCCCGTCGGGGGACGCGGGGGCGCCCATCGCGGGCAACCAGCGCAGGTCATCAGCGGTCGAAGACGTCGGCTGCGCCCGCGGCTTCCAGGCCGAGTTGGCGGGAGTGCCAGACGTTGTTTTCGTTGTTGAAATTTTCGAGCTGGACACTGGTCAGGTGGTTCACCATGCGGATATCCTTGGCCGCCGCCTCCTCCTGGCCCAGGCGGGTGTGGAGGCTTGCGCGGCTGTAGTAGGCGGCACCGTACTCCGGGTTGAGCGCCAACGCCCGGTCGAAATCCTCCAGGGCCTTGGCGTGGTCCCCTTCGGCTTCATAGGCCAGCCCCCGCAGGTGGAAGGCCTTGGCGTACTTGGGATCCAGTTCGATGACGTGATTGAAATCCGCCAGGGCCGGGGCCGTCTGGCCGAGTTTGAGGTGCGCGGCGCCGCGGCTGAGAAAGGCGAGGGTGAACCCCGGGTCGTGACGGGTGGCCTCGGTCAGAGCCGCGATGCTGGCGTCGAGGTTGCCGGCGACAAACTCCGCCATTCCCTGGTCGAAATAGTCTCTGCTCTGGTTGTGCTGGGTCATGGGTCTGCCTCCTTATATGCTGACCGGGGCCGGACATCCAAACGGGTCCCGGTTTTGGTTCCTGATGGTTGCATTCTTCCGGCGGCGGCGCCCGGTGCCGGGGCCGCCTTCGCCGTGGCCTTTAGCGTAAGTACCGCCACGGCCGCTGTCAACGGGGCGGCCGGCGCGGGGGCCGGTGTTTTACAGAGAGGCTTGAACCTCACCCAGGAAGTCTTATGGTTACTGCCGGGTCACACGCCCGGGCGCCGTTGAGTGCCCGGGTTTTGCCAAACCCCCAAAAGGGTTGTGCCCTGTGCCGATCCGGCGCAGCGGCCGCCAAGGAGGAACCCATGAGCGAATGCCAAGACCGGCGCGGGAAGCGCCGCAGCCATTTTCGTAACACGCTGATTCTCACCGACAAGCAGCACGGGACGTCCTTTCCGGTGCGGATGTGCAACGCCAGCGAGGACGGCCTTTTCTTCGAGACCGACAACCGTTTTGCGCCAGGGGCCCAGATCTACGTGATGGCCCCCGGCTCCTGCGAGGTGGACCGGGCCAAGGTCGTCTGGTGCCGTGAAATCCTGGACCCCCATGCCCCCGGCTACCGGGTGGGGGCGACCTTCCCCAACACCCTGGTGCACTGATCCCCCAACGGCTTTTGCGCCGGCTCCGGCCCGCCGGCCGCCCGGCGCAAATTCCTCTCCCGCCCCTCTCAGTGGGCCGCGGCGCGGTCAAGAAAGCCCCCCCATCGTCCGAAAAAGACGTATCTTTCCGCAACCCGAGCCCTGGGACCCGCATGGCCGCCAACACACCCGCCGCCCGCCCCACCCCTCCGGTTCTGGTCCGCCTGCGGCCCTTGGTGGCCGCCGCCGCCACGCCGCTGATCCTTCTGGCCCTGGGCGCCGCCCTGGCCTGGCGCTGGCCCGAGGCGCGTCCGGCGTGTCAATCGGCGGCCGTCTGCAGGGCGCTCATCACCCTGCTGCCGTTTCTGCCGTATACCTTTTCCGGCTTCCTGTTGCTGGCGGGCGGCCGCTGCCGCAACGCCGGCCTGATTCTCGGCGCCCTGGCATTGTCCCTGGCCTATTTCGGATCTTCGGGGGGGGCGGTCGGGGGCGGGCCTTGGGGGATGCGCCTGGAGGTGCTGATCCAGACCCTGCTGCCGCTCAATCTGGCTTTTCTGGCGCTGCTGACCCGCTCCCGTCTGTTTTCAATTCGCGGCTGGGCGGCAACCGGGGTGATCCTATTGCAGACAGCGGGGCTGGCGCTGGCCTTCCGGCCGGCGTTCGACACCCGGGCGCTGCCCCAGGGCGTCCCGCTGGTTGCGGTCCTGGCCCCCGTGGGAAAGGCCGCTGGCGCCATCGCGGGCTGGTGCTCCGGTCTGGCGCTTTCCGGCTGGCCGCTTGCCCGCCTCAGCCTGATTTTCTGTCTGGTGTTTCTGGTCCTGCGGCTGATACGGACCGGGGACGGGATGAGCGCCGGTTTCGCCTGCGCCCTGGCGGCTGCCTGGCGGGGAGCCGGTGCTGACGGAGCGCTAGCCGCGCTTTGGTTTGCGGTCTCCGGCCTGATCCTGGGGGCGTCGCTTTTGGACAGCACTTACCGTTTGGCCTACAACGACGAATTGACGGGGCTTCCCGGCCGCCGCAGCCTCAACCAAACCCTGAAGGGCCTCGGCCGGCGCTACGCCGTGGCGATGATCGATGTGGACCACTTCAAGCGCTTCAACGACCGCTTCGGGCACGCCACCGGCGACGACGTGCTGCGGCTGATCGCCGCCCGGCTCGCCCGGATCTCCGGCGGTGCCCGGGTCTTTCGCTACGGCGGCGAGGAGTTCACCGCTGTGTTTGCGGGCAAAACCGCCGCCGCGGCGCGCAGCCACCTGGAGGCCTTTCGCCGGGCGCTGGCGGCCACCGCTTTTCGGGTGCGCCGCCAGAAGGGCGCCACCCGGACCGTCAGCATCACGGTGAGCATCGGGGTCAGCGCCCCCGACGGCCGCACCCGGGACCCCGCGGCGGTTCTCAAGGCCGCCGATCAGGCCCTGTACCGC
>JASFIY010000074.1:0-7568 GCA_050122415.1 Desulfobacteraceae bacterium | reverse complement strand
GGTGTGCAGCCAGTTGTCCTTGTCAATGGCCTCGCGGGTGGCCTCGGGGTTCTTGTAGTAGCCCTTCATGACGTGGTAGCCCCGGGTGCAGAGTTCGCCCTGGACGCCGCGGGGCACCTCCTCGCCGCTGACCGGGTCGACGATCTTGACCTCGACGTTGGGCAGCGCCCGTCCCACCGTGCTGACCCGGAGTTCCAGGGAATCCTCGGGGCGGGTCTGGGTGATGACCGGCGAGGATTCGGTCTGGCCGTAGGCGATGGTCATCTCCGAGGCGCCCATCAAGCTGACGACCTTCTTCATGACCTCGATCGGGCACGGCGAGCCGGCCATGATGCCCGTGCGCAAGGTGGAGGTGTCGTAGGATTTTTTGGTCATCTCCTCGAGTTCGGCGATGAACATTGTGGGCACTCCGTGCAGCGCCGTGCACTTGGAGGCCTGCACGGTTTCCAGCACCGCGTCGGCCTTGAAGGCCACCACCGGCGACATGGCGGCGGCCGAGACGACGCAGCTGAGGGTCCCCAGGACACAGCCGAAGCAGTGGAAGAAGGGCACCGGAATGCAAAGGTTGTCCTTGTTGGATAGGTTCATGCAGGCCGCGATGCTCTTGGCGTTGCCGATGATGTTGGTGTGGGTCAGCATGACCCCCTTGGGAAAGCCGGTGGTGCCCGAGGTGTACTGCATGTTGATCACGTCGTCGGGGTCAAGAGAGTCCTGGCGGGCCTTGAGTTCGGCGTCGGAGACGCTCTTGCCGAGTTCCACGACATCCTGCCAGCTGAACATGCCGGGCAGCTTCTCTTTGCCCAGATAGATGACGTTTTTGAGCTCCGGCAGCTTGGCGCACTTGAGCTTGCCGGGCTCGCTGTCCTTGAGCTCCGGACAGACGTCGTAGACCACCTTGACGTATTCGTCGGGGGTGCGCACGCCGCCGATCAGGATCAGGGTCTGGGAATCGGACTGCTTCATCAGGTATTCCAGCTCGAAGGAGCGGTAGGCCGTGTTGACGGTCACCATGATGGCGCCGATTTTGGGGGTGCCGAACTGGGTGTAGAGCCATTCGGGGACGTTGTTGGCCCAGATGGCGATCTTGTCGCTCTTCTGGACCCCGAGGGCCATGAACCCCTTGGCCACCTGGTTGCACACGTCGCGGAATTCGCGGTAGGTGTAGTCGATGCCCAGCTTGTGGTACATCAGCGCCTTACTGTCCCCGAACTGTTCGGCGACCAGATCCACCAGCTGCCCGATGGTCGTTTTGCCAACTTCAAACTTTGGTAGCTGCATCCTGTTTTTCTCCGTATTTTTATAAGGCTAAAATTTCTGGGCTGACCAGCGGGCCGCAGGCCAGACCTCCGCCGCTTGGGGAGGGCCGCCGCCGCTCGCTCCCCGGCGCGGGGCCGGCGCGCCGGTCAGCAGCCGATATAGCGGGAGATCACCAGCCGCTGAATCTCCGAGGTTCCCTCGCCGATATCCAGCAGCTTCTGATCCCGGTAGAAGCGCTCCACGCCGTAGTCCTTCATCAGGCCGTAGCCGCCGTGGATCTGAACGGCGTGGTTGACCACGCGTCCCATCAGCTCCGAGCAGTAGAGCTTGCCCATGGCGGCCTCCTTGGCGAACGGTTTTTTCCTGTCCCGCAGCCAGCAGGCTTTGTAGAGCAGGTTGCGGGCGCACTCGATCTCCATGGCGCAGTCGGCCAACTTGAAGGCCACCGCCTGGAACTTGGAGATCGGCTGGCCGAACTGCTGGCGCTCCCGGGCGTACTTGAGGGCCATCTCGTAGGCCCCCTGGGCGCCGCCCAGCCCCATGGCGCCGATTGAGAGCCGGCCGCCGTCCAGGGTCTGCAGCATCTGGTGGAAGCCGTCGCCGGGTTTGCCCAGGATGTTGGCCTCCGGCACCCGCACGTCGTCGAAGTAGAGCTCGGCGGTGTTGGAGGCGCGCCACATCATCTTGCCGTGCATGGCGTTGGCCTTGAAGCCGCGCATGCCCTTCTCGACGATAAAGCAGGTGTATTCCGGCTTGCCGTTGGCGCGCGTGCCGGTGATGGCCTGCACGGTGACCCCCAGGGTCATGTCGCAGGCCGCGTTGGTGATGAAGATCTTGGAGCCGTTGATGACCCACTCGTTGCCGTCCTTGACGGCCGTGGTTTTGCTGCCGCCGGCGTCGGAGCCGGCGGTGGGCTCGGTCAGGCCGAAGCCCCACAGGGCCTCGCCGCGACACAGCGGCGGCAGATACTTGCGCTTCTGCTCTTCGGTGCCGAAGTAGTAGAGCGGGCCGATGCCCAGCGAGTTGCCGGCCGCCACCGTGGCCGACTGGGAGCCGTCCACGCGGGCCAGTTCCTCGACGGCGATGATGTAGGAGACGTAGTCCATCTCCTGACCGTCGTACTTTTCGGAAACAAACATGCCGAACAGGCCGATCTCGCCCATCTTGCGGGTCAGCTCGTTCGAGAAGGCCTCGGTTTCGTCCAGTTCGGCCGCCAGCGGGGCGATTTCGCTCTGGGCGAAATTGCGCACCTCCTTGCGGATCATTTCCTGTTCCTTAGTCAGTTCAAAGTCCAATCCTGCCTCCTTTGCCACACCCGCCGGGCCGCCGCAGCAGGCGCAAGCACCCGGCCCGGCGGCGGGGTTCATCCGCTGCCGGGGAGGGTCGCGCCAAACCGGATTTCAGGCATTTGGGCACCGCGGGGTTGGCGGTTATTTTGCGGGCCGGCGGCAAACAAACAGCCCGGCCGGCCCGCAAAACGGTTTCTCGGTCTTTAGAGCTCGGGTCTGATGTCCAGTGAGTATTTCTTGATGACCTCCTCGCTGTTGGGCTTCGTCATCAGGCTGACGATGATAAAGAAGAAGAAGCCGACGAAGACCCAGTAGACCTGATGCGGGGTGCTGAACTTGTTTGCGGGGTCACTGAGGAAGAACCAGTGAGCGCTTTTAAGAACCCGGTTGGCGTACATCCAGCTGCCGGTGGAGAGAATCGTCATGACGATGATGTTGATCATGGCGGCGGCCGTGGTCGCCCGGGTCCACCAGATTCCCAGGATCAGCGGGGGACCCACCGAGCAGAGAATGACCACGAAGGCGGCCCCCGAGATGTCCAGCACCAGTGCGGGCGGCTTGAAGGACAGCAGCATGCAGAACACCAGGACAATGGTCGTCATGATGCGGGTTACCATGACCGGTTTTTCCTCGGGCAGGGCGCTGCCGAAGACTTTGCCCATGAAATCGCGGCCCAGCAGGATGTTGAGCACCATGGTCCAGCCGGCTGCGGTGGCCATGGCGATGGCCAGACCGCCGGCGGCCACGACGGCCAGCAGGAAGGGGCTGTTGAGGGCTTCCACGGCGGCGATCATGGAGTAGTCGGTGACCGACGCGCCGGCCACGCCGTAGGCGGTTTGCATGTGCTTGAAGACCTCCATGGCGTTGGTGATGCCCTCGGTCTGCATCAGCGGGTGCAGCTGCTCCACCAGGACGCGGGCGCCGGTGCCGATGATGATCAGCCCGCAGTACATCAGGCCGCCCACGACCACCGCCCAAAAGACGCTGCGTCGGGCGGACTTGATGTCCTGGGTGGTGAAAAAGCGCACCACGGTGTAGGGCATGGCCGAGAATCCGAAGTGCCACACGAAGAAGAAGCCCACCACGCCGGTCCAGGTGGCCATCAGGGCGTGGGAGGGGGCGTCGGCCACGTACGGCATGTTGAAGAAGTTGGGGCTCACCGAGAGGGTCGCGTCGGTCAGGCCGTTGAGGCCGCCGTAGTGGCCGATGACGTAGGCCGCGGCCAGAACCGAGGCCACGGTCATGGCGATACCCTGGAAGGCGGTCGAGAAGGTCGTGGCCACCATGCCGCCGTAGTAAATGTAGAGAAAAATCACCACCGTGGCCAGGATCACCGAAAAGGTGAAGTTGAGCTTCAAGATGGCCAGCAGGAAGAGCGCGGTGCCTACGATGGAGAGAATCACGTAGGCCAGCCCGCCGATCAGGGTGGGAATGCCCGCCACCAGGCGCATCCACTTGGTGTCATAGCGGTCGGCGTAGTAGTCGGTGAAGGAGGTCGGGGCGTATTTGCGCAGCGGTGCTGCGGTCAGCAGGGTGGCGATGGGCATGCCGCCGATGATGCCCACCAGGGCCCACCAGAAGGGGTAGCCCAGGATGAAGATGAAGGCCGGCAGCCCCAGGAAGCTGGCCGGGCTGAAGTAGGTGGCGGCCAGCGCGCTGCCGTTGACGAAGGCGCCGACTTTGCGGCCCGCGACGTAGTAGTCCGCGGCGTCCAGCGAGGCCTTGCGCGAGGACCAGCCGATCCAGAAAATAACCGCGAAGTACAAGACAGCACCCAGGATGACGATTGGATTGACTCCCATGTGGATTTCCTCCTTATGCTTGAGCTTTTTTTTGGGCTTTGGCCGCTTCTCTTTTTTCTTCCGACCGATAGAAGATAAACGACACCAGGATGTTGACCAGCCACAGGCCGATGATCCAGTTGTAGATGTAGCAGGCGGGAACGCCCATGAATTGCTTCAGCGGAAGCCCGGGAACCGTCATTTCAAGAATCATGAAGAAAAAAGTCCAGCCATACAAGACGGCCATGCCGATCCAGAAAATCTTGGGCATACCTTTGAACATGACTACCTCCCCCTAATTAATGGTGAATGTTGGGTGGCGCTGCGCGGCCGGCTGCTGTGGCCGCCGCCCGCCGGTTTGTATTTTGCCGCGCCGTCCCGCCACCCTGCGGGCCCGTCGCGATTGGAACTTCCAGCTGCGGCCGGTTTTCTTTTTTAGGCGATGCCCCACTCGGTGTTGCGCAGCTCCCCGCGGCGGATTTTACCGCTCACGGTTTTCGGCAGGGCGTCCACAAACGCGATCTTGCGCGGGTACTTGTACGGTGCGCAGACCTTTTTGACATGTTGCTGCAGTTCCTTGACCAGCCCGTTGCTGGGCGCGAAGCCCGGCGCCAGGACGATAAACGCTTTGACCACCTCCCCTCGGGTTTGATCGGGGCTGGAGACCACCGCCGCCTCGGCCACCGCCGGGTGTTCCCCCAGGGCGCTTTCCACCTCGAAGGGCCCGATGCGGTAGCCGGAGCTGAGAATCACGTCGTCGCTGCGGCCGACGAACCAGTAGTAGCCGTCTTCATCCGCGTAGCCGCGGTCGCCGGTCAGGTACCAGCCGTTGCGGAAGACCGCGGCGGTGCTCTCCGGCGCCTGCCAGTATTCCTTGAAAAGCCCCACCGGGCGTGACGGTTCCACCCGGACCGCGATGTCGCCTTCGGTATTGGCGGGCAGCACCGCGCCGTCGCCCCCGATCACCCCGAGCTCGATGCCGGGCGCCGGCTTGCCCATGGAGCCGAAGCGCGGCGCGAGGCAGGGAAAACTGCCGGCCAGCAGCACCGTTTCGGTCTGGCCGTAGCCGTCGCGGATGGTGATGCCGGTGGCGCGCTTCCAGACCTCGATGATCTCCGCGCCCAGCGGTTCGCCGGCGGCCACGCAGTGCCGCAGCCCGGGGAACTTGCTGGCGCTGCGGTAATGGAGGATCAACATGCGATAGACGGTCGGGGTGCCGCAGAGGGTGGTGACGGGGTGGCGCTCCAGGAGTTCCAGGGTCTTGACCGGGTCGAAATGCTCGCTGTGGTGGACGAACAGTGCCGCACCGCAGTGCCAGGGGCCGAAATAGCTGCTCCAGGCCGCCTTGGCCCAGCCCGTGTCGCCCACATTCCAATGCAGGTCTGCGGGTCGCAGATCCAGCCAGAATCGGCCGGTGACCTGGTGGCCGATGGGGTAGGAGGCGTGGGTGTGGAGGGCCATCTTGGGGGTCCCGGCGGTGCCCGAGGTGAAATAAACCAGGCAGTTGTCGCTGCTGCGGGTCTTGACGGTTTCAAACTGCGCGGGGCTCGCGGCCAATGCCTGGTCGTAGAAGATCCAGCCTTTGCGGGGCCTGGAGACGACGATTTTGGTTTTGACCGTGGGGCATTCGTTTTGGACCTGTTCGAATTTGGCGGCGATGTCGTGGTTGGCGATCAGGCAGACCGCCTGGGATGTGTTGGCCCGAAAGGCGAGATCCTTGGCGCTGAGCTGGGTGGGGCTCGGCGCCAGCAGGGCGCCCATGCGGATGCCGGCGGTCAGCGTTTCCCACCACGCGATGTCGCGGGGCAGCACCACGAGGATGACGTCATCGCGGCGGACGCCGCTGGCGGTCAAGACGTTGGCCAGCTTTTTCGAGGACTGAACCAGGTCCCAAAAGGTTTTGCGCACCTCGTTGCCGGCGTCGTCGACCCACAGGATGGCGAGTTTGCCGGGGTCTTGGGCCCACTTGTCGACAACGTCCCCGGCAAAGTTGAAATGCTCGGGCACCGCCGGGCGGAACTCGGCATAGGTTGTTTCATAATCGGTCATGTTGTGGGCCTGGGTCACTCTGTCTCCTCCCGCGGTGGGGGAATCCGTTCGCCCCGGTTCGAAGGGCGCAAGCACAACCGGTTGTCGACCCTGTTTCAGAACCGGATCGATCGCTGGCATCGGAACTTCCTGGGCAAAGCCTTACACGGTCTCTCGGCGGGGCACCTCCTTTCGGTTGAAAAAATTAATTGAGCGCTCAGTCGCATAACCAAGCACAAAAAAAAAGAAAAAAATCGGGATGCCAGATATGAACGAGCGCTCAGTCAAAAAATTTCGGGCATTTTACCGTCACCCTTTCGGGTTTGTCAAATCTTTTTTGTGTTGTTTTTTTGTTCGGGACCTCGGGGATGGGTGAGAGGCCGAATAAATGTTGAATAAGATTCATTTAAATCCCGGTTGGTTTCAGACCCAGTGCCGCAGCCAGGCCACGTTGAATTTGCTGTTCACCAGTTTTTGCAGCTGGGATACCCCCGAGAGGGCGTCCTTGAGGATCATGCGCTCGCGTTTGCGCAGGCTGTAGGGGTCGATATGATTGTCAGGGGCCTGGTTGCGGCGCACTTTGTGGGTGTTTTCGCGGATGCGGAACATCATCAGGGTCTCAAAGCTGGCCTCGAAGAGTTCGGCGTCCTCGGCGGGGATCGCCCCGCACCCCACCAGCGCCTGCAGGCGGCCGAAGGTCGAGGGTTCGCTGATTTCGTTTTGGATGGCGAAGATGCGGATCCCGTTGACGATATGAAGGGTGCCGGTCTTTTTGAGATCGATCTGGTTTTTATAGGGTCCGCTGCGGGTGGTCACAAAGGTCCCCAAAAAGTTGATCGGCGGCTTGAACTGCAGGTCATCCTTGGTCATCATGTGGCGGGCGGTGAGGGACTCCTTGAAGGCCGCGAATATCGCCCGGCGGAACTTTTCCGCCAAGGTCACGTTGCCCCAGATCGGGCGGTAGTCCAGCAAAATGGTCAGGGTGCGGGTGTCCTCGGGATCGTAGGAGCGCGTCCACTCCTGGATCGCTGCGATCCAGGCGCCCAGCGGCCGTCGCCACTTGGGATTGGTGGCCATGACCCCGCCTGAGCATTTCTCGAAGCCGCAGGCCGCCAGCCCGTCGACTGCAAAGGCTGCGAACTGGGCGAAATAGGCGTCGACCTCCGCCGCCGGCTGCCCCTGGGGGTCGTCGAAAATGATGGCGTTGTCCTGG
>JASFIY010000073.1:0-7584 GCA_050122415.1 Desulfobacteraceae bacterium | reverse complement strand
AGAGGCAGCGGGTGGGGAAGACCACCACCCCGCTGCGGCGCAGAACACCCGCAGCCTTTTCGATGACCGCCGGGTCCGGTCGGCCGGGGTCGACGGCCAGGCGGTTACAGATAATCTGCGAGTCGGGCCGCTTTGACTTCAACCTGATGGGCCATTTCGGCTTTGAAGGCCTCCAGCCGGGCGGTCAGCTCCGGGTCCGCCAGGGCCAGGATCTGCACCGCCAGAATGGCGGCGTTGTGGGCCCCCGGTTTGCCGATGGCCACCGTGGCGACCGGCACCCCCGGCGGCATCTGCACCGTGGAAAGCAACGAGTCAAGGCCGGCAAGATCCGAGGAGGCGATGGGCACCCCGATCACCGGCAGGCTGGTGTGGGCCGCTATCACGCCGGCCAAATGGGCGGCATGACCGGCGGCCGCAATCAGGACCTTGACCCCCCGCTGCCGGGCGCCGGCGGCTAACACCACCGCCCGCTGGGGGCTGCGGTGGGCCGAGGCGACGGTGATCTCGAAGGGGACGCCGAATTTTTTGAAGACCTTGACGGCCCCCTCGACCACCGGCAGGTCCGAATCGCTGCCCATCAAAATCCCCACCAGGGGCGGGGTGTTGAGGCGCGCAAGGGCCTTCTGGCCGATATCGGTGCGGAAATGGGCCTTGTCCCAGGAGATCTTGCCCACCGCCTGGTAGGCGCGCCTGATGGCCTTTTCGATGCTTTCGCCCAGCGCCGTGACACCCAGGACGCGGCCGCCGGCGGTTGCCACCCCCTTTTCGCCCTGGGTGGTGCCGGCGTGGAAGACCACCACATCGCGCATGCGCTTGACGGCTTCCAGGCCGGCGATCGGCAGCCCCTTGGAATAGCTCCCAGGGTAGCCCCCCGCCGCCATCACCACGCAGACCGAGGCCCGCGGGTCGATCTCCAGCCGGCACTCGGCCAGCCGCCCGTCGATGACCGCCTCAATTACCGGAATGATGTCGTTTTTCATCCGGATCAGAAGCGGCTGGGCCTCCGGGTCGCCGAAGCGGCCGTTGAACTCCAGCACCTTGATCCGATCCCCATCGATCATCAGCCCCGCGTAGAGGACCCCTTTGTAGGGGCAGCCCTCCTCGGCCATGGCGCGCACCGTGGGCAGCATCACCTCGTCCATGACCCGCTGGTGGATGAAGCGGTCCACGATCGGGGCCGGCGAATAGGCCCCCATGCCGCCGGTGTTGGGCCCCTGGTCGTTGTCGAAAACCGGTTTGTGGTCCTGGGAGGAGGGCAGCGGCAACACGGTCTTGCCGTCGGTGAAGGCCAGAAAGGAGGCCTCCTCGCCCACCAGACACTCTTCCACCACCACGGTGCGGCCCGCATCGCCGAAGGCCTTCTCCACCATGATGGTGTCCAGCGCCTTGAGGGCCTCCGGGACCGTGCGGCAGACGATGACCCCTTTGCCGGCCGCCAGCCCGTCGGCCTTGACCACCAGCGGCGCCCCGATCTTGCGGATGTAGCTCTGGGCCTTGCTGCGGCTGGTAAAGCTCTGCCCGACGGCGGTGGGGATCCCGTGGCGGTTCATGAGGTTCTTGGCAAAGGACTTGCTGGCCTCCAGGCGCGCGGCGTCGCGGGAGGCCCCGAAGATCCGCAGACCCTCACTCTCAAACAGGTCCACGATCCCCATGGCAAGCGGGCCCTCCGGCCCGACCACGGTCAGATCGACCCGCTCGCTCTTGGCAAAGGCCGCCAGCCCCTGGACATCCTCGGCCGCGATCGGCACGCAGTTGGCCAGCTCGGCGATGCCGGCATTGCCGGGTGCGCAGAAAATTTTGCTCACCCGGGGGCTCTGCTTGATCTTCCAGACCAGGGCATGCTCGCGGCCGCCGCCGCCCACTACCAGCACTTTCATACAACGCCTCCCTTTTGACAACGCTTCGGGTTATGGGTTGCCCCCGACCCGATGACGGCCGGGAAACGGATCGTCTTGAAAGTGGAATTTCTTTCAGGGTGCCCCTGAAAGCGCTGGACGGGTGTGAAACCGGGAAGAGCCCGGATCAGGGCGCGAACAGGGTGCTTGGCTTCAAACCGCCCCGCCCGCCCTGGGCGGACGGTCCTCCAGGGCGAGGTCGATGAGTCGGTCCAGCAGCTGGCTGAAGCTCATCCCGGCCGCCCGGGCCGCCTGGGGCATCAGGCTGGTGGGGGTCATGCCGGGGATGGTGTTGGTTTCCAGCACAAAGATCTCGCCGTCCTTGAGGATCATGTCGGTACGGCTGTAGCCGCGGCAGTTGAGGGCGCGGTGGGCCATCAAGCCGCAGGACTGGGCCTTTTCGGCGAGGGCCGGATCGATCCGCGCCGGACAGATCTCCTGGGTGGCCCCGGCGGTGTACTTGGCGGTGTAATCGAAAAAAGGGTGGGCCTTGTCGGGAATGATCTCGATCAATGGCAGGGCTTCCAAATGCGCGTTGCCGATCACGCCGCAGGTCAGCTCGACCCCCGCGAGGTAGGCCTCCAGCAGGACCCCCGAATCGTACTGCAGCGCCTGGTCGACCCCGGCGGCCAGCGCCTCGGGCGATTTGACCAGCGACATGCCGATGCTGGAGCCGCCCGCCACCGGTTTGATCACCAGGGGGAATCCCAGCCGCCGGCCTATCGCCTCGGGATCCAGGCGGTCACGCCGGGTGAGGGCGAGATAGGGCGGCACCGGAATGCCGAATTTTTCGTAGAGCTGCTTGGAGACCAGCTTGTTCATGGCGATCGCACTGCCCAGCACACCCGAGCCCTGGTAGGGAATGCCCAGAAGATCCAGCATCCCCTGGACCGTGCCGTCCTCCCCGAAAGGGCCGTGCAGGATAACCAGTGCGACATCGATCTGGGGGGCCTCGGCCACCAGCCGGGGCAGGTCGCTTTGGGGGTCATAGCGCCGGATATCGTATTTTTGCTTGTCCAGGGCCGCGAACACCTGGTTGCCGCTTTCCAGAGAGACCGCCCGCTCGGAGGACACCCCGCCGGAAAGCAGCGCGACACGCGTTTTTTTCATCGCCTTATGCCTCGAGGAGCTTTTTTTTGGCCTGATTGAATTCTTCGAAGGTGATCAGGTTGTGCTCGAACATCCGGCCCAGTTCCACAAGTTCCCGCAGACGAACGGTGTCCGGGTCTTCCAGCTGATGGTTGGCGCCCGGATAATCACTGCCCAGCATCGGGAAACCCTGCCGTCCGCCCAGCCTGAAGGACGCAAGCCCCCCCAACACGCTGACCTCCACCGGCCGGCCGTTGAACACCGGGGTGTTGAGCATTTCGCGCAGCGATTTGCCCTCGCGCTTCAAACGACGGTAGAAGAGATACGCGGAAACGGTGATGGCCCCCGACCCGAACAGAAAAATCCACAGCATGTAGTTCACGATGCCGCGGAAAAAAAGCACCAGGATTCCCAGCAACGCAATCACGGATACGTGCAGGAGCAGGATGGAATAGGCCACCATCACGCTTTTGAACAAACCGAGGTTTTCTTTTTTATCAATCATGATTTGGACGCTGTATGGCTACCGCCCTCGACGGGTGGGCCGTTTTCGATTCGCGCCGCCAATTTGTCCATGTAATGCTGGGGCTCTTGGAACGGAATGGCGGAGTTGCGCAGGGAATTGAGTTTGAGGATAAGGAAATTGAGTTTCTTCAGGGTCCGGTAGCGAAGGGCGGTGTCGCTCATGCCGGCCAGGAGATCCTCGGTCTGCCGGATTTCCTTTTTCAATTCAATTTCCGGCGGCAGGCAGTTGGCGTTCCTGAGAATTTTGTAGGCCAGGCGGAGCTCTTCGGGCACATGGCGGTCATCCGCGAACACCAGAGGTTTGCCGCGGCCTTGGAGGTTGTCGAAATCCCCCTTTTTCTGGGCGATCCGGATCCGCTCTTCGACGATTTTTTGGAACCCCGCCAGCATTCAGGCCTCCTGGACGAAACGCCTGAGAGCATTCTTGGAATGGCCTTCTCCCGCTAAGCCGCCCTTTTGCGCCGGCCCACGGCGCGCATTGGGGCAACAAACCCGGTCGCGCGCCCCTTCAGCTGACGTGCGCAAATGCGGCAGAAAGCCGGTGGGACTTTTGATTGACGAGCAAAGTTATACGCCATTACGCTGCACCTGTCAAAACAAAAGGCCAGCCGCGGCGCACCGGCAAAGAAAGGGCGGCCCCTTTGGAGAGCCGCCCGGCAAAAGGTGCAAAGCGCAGTGGGCCATTTGAATCTTTCCGCGCTCTGTGTGCTATGGGTATCGGCGGTCTAGCCGGGCGGCTTGAACTGATTTTTCAGGCGTTTCCGGCCCAGCCGACGCAAATGGGGTGGACAGGCTCCCGGTGGAGACGCTATAGTGGGCGCGCCTCCCGGGTATCCACCGGATAGGGAAACGCCAGCGGGCCGGTCCCGGCCCCTCACCCACCAATGAAGCAGGCAACGCCTCATGGATAAAAAGATTGCGGTACTGGCCGGAGACGGCATCGGACCGGAAGTGATGCGCGAAGCCCTCAAGGTCTTGAACGCCGTTCAAGAGCGGTTTGCGCTTCGGCTGAGCTACGAATTCGCCGACGTGGGCGGGGTCGCCATCGACCGGCACGGCACGGCCCTGCCATCCGGCACCCTGGCGGTCTGCCAGGCGGCGGATGCCATTCTTTTCGGCTCGGTGGGCGGCCCCAAGTGGGAGGCGCTTCCGCCGGCCGAACAGCCCGAAAGGGCCGCGCTGCTCCCTTTGCGAAAGCATTTCGAGCTCTTCTGCAATCTTCGCCCCGCCCGGGTTTTCAAATCCCTGGCCGCCGCCAGCCCGCTCAAGGCCGAGATCGTTCGAGACGGCTTTGACATCATGTGCGTGCGCGAGTTGACCGGCGGGATCTACTTCGGAACTCCCAAGGGCCGCGAGGGCAGCGGACCGGATGAGAAAGCCTTCGACACCATGGTCTACACGCGGCGCGAAATCGAGCGCATCGCCCGCGCGGCGTTCGAGATCGCGCGCCTGCGCCGCCGCCGCGTGACCTCCGTGGACAAAGCCAACGTGCTGACCAATATGGTCTTCTGGCGTGAAATCGTCACCCAATTGGCGGCCGAATACCCCGACGTGAGCCTCGATCACATCTATATCGACAACGCCGCCATGCAGCTGATCCGCAACCCGCAGCAGTTCGACGTGCTGTTGTGCGGCAACATGTTCGGCGACATCATTTCCGACGAGACGGCGATGCTCACCGGTTCCATGGGGCTGCTGCCCTCGGCGAGTCTCAACGGCACCCGCTTCGGGCTCTACGAGCCCGCCGGGGGCTCGGCCCCGGACATCGCCGGCAAAGGAGTCGCCAACCCGGTGGCCCAGATTCTCTCGGCGGCCATGATGCTGCGCTACAGCTTCGATCTCGCGGCCGCGGCCGATGCCGTCGAAAAAGCGGTGGTGGAGACCCTCGAGGCCGGCATCTTGACAGCCGACATCAGCTCCCCGGGCGTGCGCCCGGTGGGCACCGCCGCCATGGGCGACGCCGTTGCGGCGCGCCTGCGCCCAAGCTGAAGGCGGCTGCCGACGGCCCGCCGCACCCCGGAGCGGCACTCGGCGGCATCCGGCCGGCCGGCGGCAATTTCGAAGCGAAACCGGGAGGAGCCCTGCGCGGCGCTCACCCCAGCCGGGGCAGCCCGCTCTGCAGATACCAGTATTTCCCCTGGGGATGGTAGACCCACGTCTGCTGGTCGACAACTGAGCGTTCGATCAATTCGTCGATCTTGTAGTAGCGGATGGCGACCGTCTGATCGGCCCGGGACATGTCATCCAGGAACCTGACCTTGCGGATCTCATAGGCCGTGACCTTGAAGGTCTTGAGGCGCGCCAGGTCCTCGGGCGGCGGGGGGCTTTCGAGGAAATTGACGGCCGCATCGTATTCGGACCACTGGATGGCGAGCCCGTATGCACGGGCCGACTCGGCGAAACTCTGCGCCTGCAGACGGTTGTTGTAGGTAGCGCAGCCGGAAAGCAGGAGCGCAACCAGACCCAGGGCCTGAAGGCCTTCCGAAAGCCGTCGGCAGCGGGTGAAACCAGAGGCGTCGTCTCTTAGCGGGATCATGTCAGCCCTATATTCGCACCGAGCGGTCTTGTCAAATCCAAAAACGGGAAAGCGCTTGCTCCCCATCGCCTGACGGCGCCGTTCAGGTGGGTGCGGCTGAAATCAGCGCTTTTTCCCACAGCGCGGAGGGAATTATGTGCAGAAAACTGGTGACGGTCGTCGTTTTTGCCCTGATGGCAGCCCTGGCGCCCGGATCCCCGGCAAACGCCGCCAAAATCATCCTCAAGTGCGGCACGGCGACCCAACCCAGCCACATCTACAACCAGGCGGCGGAATACCTCGCCCGAATCGTCGCCGAACGCAGCGCCGGGGCGATCGAAATCCAGGTCTTTCCGGCGTCCCAACTGGGCTCCGAGCGCGACATGATCGAGGGCCTGCAGCTCGGCTCCCTTGAGATGACCCTGACCTCCACCGGCCCGCTGGGCAATTTCGTGCCCCAGGTCAAGCTGTTCAACCTGCCCTTTCTCTTCAGGGACCGCGAGGCCTGCTACCGCGTCCTGGACGGCGAGATCGGCACCCGGATCGCGGCGCTCTTTCCCCGGGTGGGCATCCGCTCCCTGGGTTGGTACGAGAACGGCTTTCGCAACATCACCAACTCCAAGCGCGCCATCAACAGCCCCCAAGACATGCAGGGCCTCAAAATCCGGGTCATGGAGGACGACGTCTTCATCCTGACCATGAAGGCCCTGGGGGCCAGCCCGCTGCCGATGGCCTTCGGCGAGCTCTTCACGGCGCTCGAGCAGGGGATCGTCGACGCCCAGGAAAACCCGCTGGCGGTTATCCACTCCTCGCGCTTTTTCGAGGTCCAGAAGCACCTGGCCATGACCGGGCACTTCTACTCGCCGGCGGTGCTGCTGGTCAGCGAGACCAGCTGGCAGAGCCTAAGCCCGGAGCATCAGCGGATCCTCACCGAAGCGGCCACCGAGGCCCGCGACCACGAGCGCAACCTCTCCCAAAAGGCCGACCGGGAGCTGGAGGACGCGTTGCGCCAGGCGGGCATGGCGGTCACCCATCCGGACAAAACGCCGTTTGTGGAGGCGGTCGCCGGGGTCTACCGCACCCCGTCGGTGATCCAGGCGATCGGCGGCGGCGACCCCGAGGAGGGCTGGAAGCTGATCCAAGCGGTGCGCGCCGCGACGAAATAGGGCGCCATCCGAAACACGCCGTGGAAAAGGCCCCGAGTGCCGCAACCAGCCGGGGCATGCCCGACCGGCCGGCGGCAGACCCCGCCGGCCCTGTACTGAAGGCTTCAGGGTGTTCCTCAAAACCATTTTCAACCTCATGGACCGCGCCGTCAACTGGTGCCTGGCCCTGCTGATGGCGGCCATGGTGGCCGTGGTCAGCGCCCAGGTGTGGTGCCGCTTTGTCCTCAACGACCCCCTGGCCTGGTCGGAAGAGGCCGGCCGCTATCTGTTCGTCTGGATTTCATTCCTGGGCGCCGCAGCCGGGGTTCGCTACCAGGTCCACCTGGGCATCGACCTGCTGCAGAAATTGCTGCCCGACCGGCCCTACCGTCTGGCGGTGGTGCTGGGCAACCTG
>JASFIY010000072.1:0-7611 GCA_050122415.1 Desulfobacteraceae bacterium | reverse complement strand
CCGGGGTCCGCACCTCCGGCGATTACCCACTCCAGGGGAATGTGCCCCGTTCTGGCCGGGTGCCACGCCCCGCGAACTTCCGAGGTGGCGGGGTGGACGCAGAAATAGCGGTCAATCACCCTGCGCCGCGCATCAATATTGTTGACCGTTTCCAGGGCGCGGGCGCTGATGGTGCGCAAATGATCGAAAACTTTTTGGGTCGGGCTGCTCATTTTCTTTCCTCTGGTAACGGACGGCGATCAGCCGTCACCACGGGTGCAGGCAAAGCCGCGCCCGCAGGCTCCGAAACGCTTTAAAACACCAACTCTGAGGGCGTCGGGCAGGCAACCGGCCCTCGCCATCGATCACGGCAGGCAGCGGCCCGCGCCAACAGCGCGGCAAAGCCGAAAACCGGGCCTATTGAACAGGAACCCCCCGTTGCCTCAGGTAGGCCTTGAGATCCGCGATGGCGATGATGTTGAAATGGAAAACGGAGGCGGCCAGCAGAATGGCGGCGCCCGCCTGGACGGCGTCGTAGAAATGCTCCAATTTGCCGGCACCGCCGGAAGCCACCACCTGGGCCGAGGTCGCCGCCGTAATCTTGCGGATCAGGGGCAGATCAAACCCGGTTTGCACCCCGTCGGTGGTTTTGCTGGTGGGCAGAATCGTGGCAACGCCGAAGCCATCGACCTTTTTGGCCCACTCGACGGCATCCGCACCGGTGGCGGTGCGCCCGCCGTCGATGTACACCTCGTAGCCCGAAGGCAGGGCCGGGTTGACCCCCGCGTCGATAGCCACCGTGACCCGTTGGGAACCGAAGGCCGCGACCATCTCGCGGATGGCCTCCGGTTTGCGAAAGGCCGCGCTGCTGGTGGAGATCTTGTCGGCCCCGGCTTCCAACACGGCCGCAGCCGAGGCGACGTCGCTAATACCGCCGCCCACCGTGAACGGAACCGTGGCCGCGGCGGCGACCTGCTTGACCACGCTCAGCATGGTGGCCCGGCCTTCCACCGTGGCGGTGATGTCCAGCAGGGCGATTTCGTCCGCCCCGGCCTGGCAGTAGGCGCGACAACAGGCCACGGGATCGCCGGCATCGCGAATGTCGACGAATTGGATCCCCTTGACGACCCTTCCGTTCTGCATGTCCAGGCAGGGCATGATCTTTACCGTCATGGTCATTTCTCCTCGTATCCACTCGGCTTTCACGGATGGTGACGGGATGGCGTCCCGGTGGGTGGCGTCCACCGCAGCGGAGCTTTCCTGCGTTTCAAGCTCTGGCATGTCGCGCCAGGGCCAAAGGGCGGCCCGCACCGCCCTTTCCCGCGCAATTTCGGCCGTGCCCGCCGCCCAAGGCCCAAAACCGTGGACTCCGGGCCCCAAATGATGGGGCGCTACCCCTCACGGCGGGTTCGATCGCATCCGCAGGTAGCGCGGTGTGATTTTCTCCAGCCTGAAGTGACGGTCCGCCACCATAAAGCCATGCCGGGCTTTTTCCACGGCAAACTCCCGGGGGTAGACCACGTCGGGATCCAGACCGTGAATGACGACATCCAACCGGAAGCCCCCGGTCGCGGTCATTCCCCGGTAGGTCATCGCCAGCCCATCGGTCAGCAGGGGCTGGTTCAAGGGCAGTAACAGGCGGCTGCCGGTCACCTTGGCCGGCCACGGCCAAGGTGCTTCCCCCTGCCGGCCGGCATTGCGCGTGGCCGTCCGGTAATCGAAATCCCAGCTCCAACTGAAGCCGGGCGAGGCGCTGCGGTATTCCGTGGGCACCGCGCCCGATAGTACGATCATCCACCCGAAAAAAAAAGCCCCGGCCAGCAATATGCAGCCGATGACAACCGTTTCAATCGGGCGGATGCGTCTCATGGCAGGACTTTTTCGTTTGAGGCCCGGTCGGGTGAACTATTCAGTGCCAGCAAGACCTCGTCCTCGCTCACATCGTACCAGTCTTGATAGGCTTCCGCCACTGCGAAACGGCCCCCGGGGCGGATATTGGCACAGACCACGCCCTCGGCCAGGCCGGCGATATCCGCCACCGCCCGGTCATGGGCCGTGGGGACCGCCACGATCAGGGTGTCGGCCCCGGCCTTGCGCAGTGCCGCAATGGCGGTTCGCATGGTGAACCCGGAGGCCAGCCCGTCATCCACCAGGATCACCGGCCGTCCCGTGAGCTCCGGAAAGGGGCGGCTGCCCCGAAACCGCTCGACCCGGTGCATCACCTTGGAGCGGGTCTTGCGAATGCCCTCGCTGATCTCATCTTCCGACAGCGGCAAATGGGCGATCAGGGCCCGGTTCAATTGACAGCTCCCGTCGAAGGCCACCGCCCCGTAGCCGGCCTCCGTGTTCCAGGGCAGGGTGATTTTGCTGACCACCACCACATCGAAGGGCAGCCCCAGGCGAGCGGCCGCCGCCAGGCCCACCGGAACCCCGCCGGCGGGAATCCCTAAAACGAGGCCGTTTTCCAGCGAAAATGGGGCCAGCATGTCGCCGAGCAGGATTCCGGCATGATCCCGATCCTTGAAGACCGAAACCCGGCCCCTCAGATCGGACCGCTCGTGAATGCCAACAATATCCATTGGGTTTCTCCTTAGACCCTATTCGGGGGCCGTCCCTTGGCCATACCTGGCGTGCAGGCGCGCAATGCTGTGAACCGTGCGCAGCACCTCGTCGTCGGGCAGCGGCGGCCGGCAGCGCACGCGATTCCAGCAGAGCATCAGCTCCACCACCACCTCCCGGTCCACCCCGTGCCAGAGCAGATGCCCCGAGAGCGAGGCGATGGTGTTGTTGCGCGCCCCTTGGGAGACCCCCTCTTTGAGGAGGGTGCGCCAGTATTCCGGATCGTGGCCTTGGCGCGCCGGGGCGCGGGTCGCCGCCTGCAGCAGCCAGCCCGGCAGCGGCGCCAATGACCGCTCATGAGGGGCGTGCCCACGCCGCCAGCTGTAAAACCTGCCGGAGGGGTGCAGTGAAGGGGGCGCCACTACGCAGCCGCCGTCGCCGCGCAGATCGATCCCCGGCGCCAAGCCCACCTTGCTGCGCAGCACGCCGCCGGGGTGGGCAAAATAGAGGTGGCGCCCGCCGCCGCCGCTGAAGGCCTCCACCGTTTTGGGCAAGGGCCCGTGATCCCTAAGCAGCGCGGCCAGGCTGAGGTCTCCGCCGTGCCGGGGGTCCACATCGAGCACCACCAGGCCCGAAATTTCACCGGTCACGATACCCAGATTGCTTGCCGGACGGCCGGCAAACCACGCCTTGACCTCCTCCGGGGTGGCGTGCTGGGTCTGGTAAGCCCGCCAGGGAAGGGCCGGACGCTTGTCGCGGGCTCGGATGGGGATGACCGACCAACCCCGTTTCAGGCAATCCAGCGCAGCCGCTTCAACCGAAGTGGACATGGGCATCTGCTCCCCTTCACACGGGCGCAACCGGCAGCGCCCGCCGCCACCCAATGGTCGCCTCGGAGTTCACCCCCTGTCCGCACGGGAAGTGGAAAAGTCCACCGCCGGCATTTCCCGCTGGGTCGCCAGATCGAGGGTGAAGTAGTTCTGTTTTTCGAAACCGAATTTCCTGGCGATGAGGGCGGCCGGGAAGGATTCCACCAGGGTGTTGAGCTTGCCGACATAGCGGTTGTAACGATTCCTGGCCTTCTGGATATCCTCTTCCACCTCATCCAGGGTGTTCTGCAGGGCGGCGAAATTGGCGCTGGCCTTCAGATCCGGGTAGGCCTCGGCTAAAGCCAGGAGTCCGGTCAGGGACCGGGAGATCCGGCTTTCCTCCTCGGCGCGACGGGCTTTGGCGTTTGTGCGGGGCAGCGCCTCGCCGGCGGCCCCAAGCAGTTTGGCTTCGTGTTGGCTGTAGCCTTCGATGACCCGGATCAAGTTGGGAACCAAATTGAAGCGGCGCTTGAGCGCCACATCAATGCTGCTCCAGGCCTCCTCGATGTTGTTGCGGTACTTGATAAAGCGGTTATAGGTCTGGAAACACCAGGCAGCAAACGCCAGGAGAAAAAAAGCGGCGAAAAAAATGATCGGTACCATCATCTCCCACCTCACCCCAGGAAATCCAGAGATCTTGTGAAAAAGCCGGTTCAGTCGTGAACGTAGAGTTCGTCTATTTCGTCCCACTTCTCCGGATCGCCGCTGCGCAGTTTGAGCAGTTTCCGGTAGTGGTAAAGGATCACGGTAAGGTATTGAACCCGCAGATCTTCGCCTTTGCCGGGATTATCGGGAGCCAGGGCGCAAACGGCCGCATCCTCGATGGCGAGAATGGCGTCCACCTGCTCCAGGAGCGCGGACCGGTCCAGCCGCACGAAGGTTGCCGTCGGGATGATCAGCGGCGGGCTGTAGGTGAGCGCCTCCAGCCGCCGGGCGGTCTGCTCGATGCCGGCCGCGTCGTGGGTGTCGGGCAGGTGGTTGATTTCCGCCTTGAGATGCGCGATCTTCTCGCTGAAACTTTTTCCGTCCGCCATCTCATTCTCCGTCAAGAGTGGCTGGTTGGTTTTTTCCGAGGCCCCAAAGCCCGCGAAACCTGCCGCTGCGTCTCGCCATCGCTGGGGGCCGCAGGTAAGGCCAAAATCGGGGTTTCCCGGAATCGAGTATGCCAAGAAGGTCCCGAAGGTGTCAATGCCCAGGGCCAGGCCACGGCCGGCGGCACGCGACCAAGATTTGCGAATACCGTTATGCCTGAAACACCTGAAGGGCGTCGTCTTCGGGGAAATTTTTCTTGACGCGGGGGCTGGGTTCTTTAATGTTTCAATAGGCATCAAGCCCCCATGCAAGGGTTCGCAATTGTCAAAACCCTTGGAAACCGCACCCAGGGGTGCTGTTCACCAACCGAGGGCACCCTCCACCCGGTTCTGCGCGAGTTCGAATCCGGCGCTCTGGTCCGGGCAGAGGAGCAGAACGCCGGCGGTGGGAGCCGGAAAGTCTACACTTTGACCGAAAAGGGTCGGGGGCGTTTTCGGGCGTCGGCCAGGCCTGGAACGAGGTCACGCGGCATATCGTCCAGTCCGCCCCGGTGGTGAATCGCAGCCCGAAACAATAAGGAGACGTTTCAAAGCCATGGAAGAATCCAAAGACAAGATTTACAGCCTGGTTCGCGGCAGGTATGCCGCCATCGCCAAAGGGGATGCCGACGGATGTGCACCGCCATGCTGCGACGAATCCAGGCCGCTGGCGACCCTCAAGGATCTGGGGAAAGTCCTGGAGTACACAGAAAGGGACCTCGCCCTGGCGCCCGGTGAGGCCAACCTGGGCCTCGGCTGCGGCAACCCCGTCAGCCGAGCGGCTTTGAAAGCCGGGGAAGTGGTATTGGACCTGGGTAGCGGGGCGGGGTTTGACGCCTTTCTGGCCGCACGGCAGGTGGGCCCATCCGGAAAGGTGATCGGGGTGGACATGACCCCGGAAATGGTGGACAGGGCTGCCCGAAATGCCGAAAAATTCCAGGTGGCCAATGTGATCTTCCGCCTGGGGCAGATCGAAAGGCTGCCGCTGACCGACGCGTCGGTGGATGTCGCCATTTCCAACTGCGTGATCAATCTCTCGCCGGACAAATCGGTCGTCTTCGGCGAGATCCACCGGGTCCTGAAGCCCGGTGGGCGAATGGTCATCTCGGATGTGCTCCGCTCGGGAGAGATCCCGCAGGCGCTCCAAAACGACCCGACCGCCTACACCGGCTGAGTCAGCGGCGCCATTTCACCCGGCGAGGTGAAACAGATGCTTTCCAGCCTCGGGTTTGAGAATATCCACATCGACCGCAAGGAGCGCAGCGATGAGATCATCCGGGCCTGGAACGTGGGCCCGGGAGCTGAAACCGCCGTGTTTTCAGCCTATGTTTGCGCCACCAGGCCCTTGCCCGGCGGATAAACGGGGCCACTCCCCCACGTTGCTTCAGCCTTCGAATTGTTCGGTGGACGCGATCCGATCGCGGAGACACTTCCAGGGGCCGCAGCGCTCCCGGGCGCAGACACAAAGACGATGCCACCACGGCGCGCCGAAATGAACGCGGTAAACGGCATGATCGCGGTTGCTTTGGAAAATCAATCCGATTTGCAGTGAATCCAGTAATCTCAACGAACCGGATTGGCAAGGGGCCCGCCATCGCCGGCCGCGGGACCCGGCAAAGGCCGGATCATGTCGAAATCCATTGACGACAAGGGGTTAGGTGTGTATTCAATGGAACAACGCGCGACGCGGGGTTTGCGTTCGGCATCCTTTCTCCGCTTCCCCCTTCTGCTATTTTCGCTGCGGAACCTCTTTCAGGCTTAGTCCCGCGGTGCGAATCGGTTCGCGGCAGGCTGTGCTTCTCTTCCATTCATATCCGGGGCCTGCCGCACGCAAGATCAACCCCATCCGCAATAAGGAGCAGACATATGAACGCCATGGCAAAGATCATCTCGGGCTGGCTGTGCGCAGGGTTGCTGGTGATGGGGGGCCTCGGTGTTTCGACGGCCAGGTCTCAGATAGAGGTGCTCGACGAAAACCAGGCCCCCGGTCGCACCATGGCCCAACAGGCCACCAAGGAACGTCAAATCTGGATCACCGCGGACCACTCCCGGCATGAGATTCTGCAAAAAGAGTTCACCTCCGGTCCCGAGGTGACCAAGGCCTGCCTGTCCTGCCACGAACTGGCCGCCGGGCAGTTCCACAAGACCATCCACTGGACCTGGCTGGATCCCAACGTGCCGCCCGCTGAGCGGATCGGCAAGGCCGGCCATTCCATCAACAACTTCTGCATCAACGTCAACAGCAACGAGCCGCGCTGCACCTCCTGCCACGCCGGTTACGGCTGGCGCGACGGCAGCTTCAATTTCAAAGACGAGGCAGCCGTGGACTGCCTGGTCTGCCACGAGCAGACCGGCACCTACAAGAAATTCCCCACCGGGGCGGGTCACCCGGTCCAGGAAGCCACCATTTTCGCCGAAAACAAACAAACCTACAATCCGCCCGACTGGAACCTGGTGGCCCAGAGCGTCGGACGCCCCACCCGCGCCAATTGCGGCACCTGCCACTTCTACGGCGGCGGCGGAGACGGCGTCAAACACGGCGATCTGGACTCTTCCCTGGCCAAGCCCAATAAAATGCTGGACGTTCACATGGGCCTGGACGGGCAGGATTTCGACTGCGTGCGCTGCCATACCACCACCCTGCACAACATCGCCGGCCGCACCTATGCCACCCCGGCCGCCACCCATCGCAAGAGCCTGATCGAGGACGACCTGGCCGCCAAGATCATGTGCGAGTCCTGCCACTCCAGCACGCCCCACAAGCCCGGCGTCAAGGCCAACGACCACACCGACAAGGTGGCGTGCCAAAGCTGCCATATTCCGGAATACGCCCGGGTCAACGCCACCAAGATGTACTGGGATTGGTCCACGGCCGGCAACAAGAAGGACGGCAAGCCCTACAAGGAAAAAGGGCCCCACGGCAAACCGACCTACGACACCAAAAAGGGTGATTTCCGCTGGGAAAAGGATGTACAACCGGCCTACTTCTGGTTCAACGGCTCCATCAACGCCATCACCGCCCGGGACCCTATCGATCCCTCCCAGCCGGTGGACATCAACTGGCCGGTGGGAAGCCGAAGCGATCAAAACGCCCGCATCTTCCCCTTCAAAGTGCACGAAGGCCGGCAGCCTTA
>JASFIY010000071.1:0-7623 GCA_050122415.1 Desulfobacteraceae bacterium | reverse complement strand
GTATTTTTTCAAAGACCCTCTGGCAGATGAAGTCATCCCCGAAAATCAGATAGACCGGCGCAAAGCCCTCGCGGGCCTTTTTCCCGGAGAGGCCCTGAAGGTGGGCGTCCACTTCCCTGTGGGTGATTTCAGGCATGCGCGGCAGTTGTCAGGGCGAAACGCTCGCAAAAGGATCGCTGCCCCCCGGCCATCAATGTTTTATTCCGGCATTCGGTTGAACACAAGGTGCAGCACAAAAACGCTAATGCCCACGGTAATGGCGCTGTCGGCGACATTGAAGGCCGGCCAGTGCAGCGCGCCGACATAAAAATCGAGAAAATCAACCACCTTACCAAACCGCAGGCGATCGATCAGGTTGCCCACGGCGCCGCCGAAAATCAGCGCGAAGGCTGACCTCAGATAGGGGTGGGTGGACGGGGTTTTAAAGTAGAAATGCAGGACCAGGCCCATGGCCAGAAATGCAACGACCAGAAAGAAAAAGCTGCGCACGGCAGGACTTTGGCCGGCCAAAAAACCGAATGCACCGCCGGGGTTGTGGATATGGGTCAGGTTGAAAAAGCCGGGGATCACCGGGATGGATTCGTAGAGCCGCATGGTGTTCAAGACCACCGCCTTGGAAGCCTGGTCCAGCAGGATCACCGGCCCGGAGACGATCAAGAGCCGACCGATTTTTTTGCACATGGGCCGCGACGGCATGAGACCTCGGCTTCTCCCGGGGGTGCGGTCAGGGACAGGCACGGAACCCAACAGTCCGCACCGCCCGCCGGCGTTGGGATCAGGCGCTGCTTCCGGGTTTGCGCCGCTCCCGGCGCCCCACCCGAAATCACCTACAGGTCGGACGCGGCCAGCGCACGCCGGCAGCGGGGGCAGATGGTCGGATGCTCCGCCAGGCTGCCGACGGCCGGGTCATGCACCCAGCAGCGCTCGCACTTGCCCCCTTCAGCCGCCGCGACCCCGATTTCAAGCCCGTCGATCTCCGCGCTCACGTAAGCCCCGGGCAGGTTCTGGTCCTTGACCAGACTGACCTGGGAGACGATCAGAATCGAGCGCAAGTCCTCGCGGTAGGGCGCGAGAAGCTGGTAGAGGCTCTCGGGGGCGCTGATGGTGACGGCGGCATCCAGGGAATGCCCCACCCGTTTTTCAACCCGGGCCCCTTCCACGGCTTTGGAGACCTCCCCCCGCAGCGCCAGAATCCGATCCCATTTTTGCGCCAGCTCGGGGTCCTGAAATTCGGCTGCCACTGTCGGCAGCGCGGCCAGGTGCACGCTGCTTTCACGATCGGCGACGGCCGGCATGAATTTCCAGATCTCCTCGGCGGTAAACGGCAGCACCGGCGCCATCAAGCGCACCATGGCATCGGCCAGCGCCAGGAGCACCGTCTGGGCGCTGCGGCGCTCGGGGGCGTTTTGGGCCGAGGTGTAGAGGCGGTCCTTGAGAACGTCCAGGTAGAAGGCCGAAAGCTCCACGGTGCAGAAGTTGTAAAGGCTGTGGTAGATCAGGTGAAACTCATAGGCGTCGTAGGCCTTGCGGGCCCGCTGGACCAGGAGTTGAAGCCGGTGCAGGGCGAAGCGGTCGATCTCCGGCATGGCCGCCGGCGCCACCCGGTCTCGGGCCGGGTCGAAGTCCGCCAGGTTTCCCAGCAGAAAGCGGCAGGTGTTGCGGATCCGCCGGTAGGCATCGCTGAGCTGGTTTAGAATTTGGTCGGATATCCGGATGTCGTCGCGGTAGTCCGAAGCGGACACCCACAGCCGCAGGATCTCGGCCCCGTAGCGATCGATGACCTCCTTGGGGGCGATGATGTTGCCCAATGATTTGGACATCTTCTTGCCGTCGGCATCCACCACGAACCCGTGGGTGAGCACCGAGCGGTAGGGGGCCCGCCCGCGGGTACCGACCGCCGTCAGAAGCGAGCTGTGAAACCAGCCGCGGTGCTGGTCGCTGCCTTCCAGGTAGAGGTCCGCCGGCCATTTCAGGTACGGCCGCTGCTCCAACACCGCCGCGTGACTGACACCCGAGTCAAACCAGACATCCAGAATATCGGTTTCCTTTTCCAGGTTGCGGCTGCCGCAGCTTTGACAGGCCGCCCCGGCGGGCAGCAGTTCGGCGGCCGGCTTTTCGAACCAGATGTCGGCGCCGTGAACCTTGAAAAGGGCGGTGACGTGGTCGAAAACCTCGGGGGTCGCCATGATTTCGCCGCAGTCGGCGCACTGAAAGGCGGTGATCGGAACCCCCCAGGCCCGCTGGCGGGAGACGCACCAGTCCGGCCGGTTTTCGATCATCCCGTAAATCCGCTCCCGACCCCAGCGCGGCACCCACTGGACGCGGTCGATCTCGGTGAGGGCTTTCTGCCGCAGGCCCGTTTTCTCCATGGAGATAAACCACTGGGGGGTGGCCCTGAATATGACCGCCTGCTTGCAGCGCCAGCAGTGGGGATAGGCGTGGCTGATCTGCTCCTCGGCCAGCAGGGCCCCCTGGGACTTGAGTTTGGCATTGATGTTGGGGTTGGCGTCAAAAACGAACTGACCGCTGAAAAAGCCCACCTCGTCCGTGAAGCGCCCGTGGTCGTCAACCGGCGAATAGGCGTCGATAGCGTACTGCAGCCCGACCTCGTAGTCCTCGCGCCCGTGGCCGGGGGCCGTGTGGACGCAGCCGGTGCCGGCCTCCAGGGTAACGTGGCCACCCAGCACGATCAGGGAGTCGCGGTCGTAGAGGGGATGGCGGCAGCGCTTGCGCTCCAGATCGCGGGGGTTTACCGCGGCGATGATCTCGTAGTCCGAGACGCCGAAGGTCCGCATGCAGGCGGCCACCAACTCACGCGCCAGAACCAGGACCTCGCCGTTGCGGGTGTCCACCGCGACGTAGTCGAAATCCGGGTGCAGGGCCACCGCCAGGTTGGCCGGGATGGTCCAGGGGGTCGTGGTCCAGATGACCAGAAAGACGCTGCGGCCGGCCAGCGCGGGAAGAACCGCCCCCAGATCGTCCTGGAGGGCGAACTTGACGTAGATCGACGGCGAGGCGGCGTCGTAGTACTCGATTTCCGCCTCGGCCAGGGCGGTTTGGCAGTGGTTGCACCAGTAGATCGGTTTTTTGCTTTTGAAGAGGCTGCCGTCCTGGGCGAACTTGCCGCACTCGCGGGCGATGATCGCCTCGTACTCGTAGTTCATGGTCAGGTAGGGGTTGTCCCACTCTCCCATGACCCCCAGGCGCTTGAATTCGTCGCGCTGGATATCGATGAATTTTTCGGCGTAGCGCCGGCAGCGTTTGCGCACCTGGACCATCGAGAGGGAGTTTTTCTCGGCCCCCAGTTCCTTGTCCACGTTGTGTTCGATGGGCAGCCCGTGGCAATCCCAGCCGGGAACGTAGACCGCGTCGAAACCGGCCATCTGGCGGGAGCGCACGATGATATCCTTCAGAATTTTGTTCAGCGCCGTGCCGATATGGATATGACCGTTGGCATAGGGAGGACCGTCATGCAGTATGAACCGTTCCCGCCCCCGGGAAGCCGCGCGAATGGCCTCGTAGAGCCTTCCCTGCTCCCATGCCTGCAGCTGCAGCGGCTCGCGTTGCGCCAGACTGGCCTTCATGGGAAACCTGGTCGCGGGCAGATTGAGCGTCTTTTTGTAGTCCATGGGTCCTCCGCGGTTTGAAATATTCACCTTTTTCCCCCCTGAAAAGCAGCCCCAACGATTCTCGCCGCGGGACTGCAAACCGTTTAGGGTCGCGGCAATTCGACCGATCGATTTTCAGAATTGAGGGGGGAATCAGGTCTCGGCACTCCAGAAGCTTTCGAGACTATGCTACAAGCCTTCGGACTGTCAAGCCAAAAGGCGGGCATCGCCTCTGTCAGCGATTCCGGCTTGGGGGGTCCTCGACCGCTTGCAGAACCACGATGGCGCGGCGATCACCCGAGGGGGGCAAGGCGAAGGTGTCGATCCGAACCTCCAGCCGGGGCAGGGTCCGCGGCGCTCCGGGCTCCGGACCGCGGCCGACAGCGGCCAGCGCGGCCACCTCGGCTCCGGCGGCACGACCTTTGAGGGCCACCAGCCGCCCGCCGGGGGCCAGCAGGGGAAGGCCGACGGCGACAAAACCGGCCAGATCGGCAAAGGCGCGGCTGATCACCACGTCATAGCGGCCGGCATGCTGACGATCGGCGGCCATGGCCTCCACCCGCACTTGGCGGGCCTCCGTCTGCTCCAGGGCGAGGGTGCGGATGAGATGGTTGAGGAAGTTGACCTTGCGGCGCGCCGCGTCGACCAGGGTCACCGCCAGGGCCGGCCTTACGATTTTGATCGGGATCCCCGGAAAGCCGGCTCCGGAGCCGACGTCCAGCAGGCGCCCGCCGGGCGGCAGGACCCGCAGCGCGGAGACCGCGTCCACAAAGTGCTTCACCGCCACCGCCGCCGGGTCGGTGATGGCGGTGAGGTTGATCTTCTGATTCCAGCGCAGCAGCTCGCGCGCGTGAACCGCGAACATCTCCGTGGCCGCGGGACCGATCGCGACCCCCAGCCGGCTGGCGGCGTCCCGGATCATGCGCTGCCAATCGCTCGAGCCGATGATCATTGCGCGCCGTCGCCATCCGGCGGCGGCACATTTTCGACGGCATCCAGAAAGTCCATCACCAGGGTGACGTCCGCCCCCCCGTCGGAGAGCGTGCGGGCGTTGGGGTAGCGCTTTCTGAAGACGTGCAGCATGCCCTTATTCTCGCGCAGCACGGTGGCGATAAATTTATGGTAGTCGTTGAGCTTGGCGATCCGCTCCAGCTCCCCCAGCAGGTAGGAGGCGACCCCCTGCCCCTGGTAATCCTCGCGCACCACGAAAGCCACCTCGGCAGTGGTCTCGTCGGCCATGGCATAGGAGCCGATCGCCATGATCTCCTGGTGCCCGCCCTTTTGGACCAGGCCGATAATCGACATGTTCTTGCGGTAGTCCACGCTGGCCCACTGCTTTTGCACCACCTCGTGGGAGAAGAGCTTCATCTTGTAGAAAAAACGGTAGTAAATCGTCTTTTCCTGCAGCGAGTAAAAAAAATTGCGGAAGGCGAATTCGTCCGAGGGCAGCAGCGGCCGGAAATCGATGGTTTTGCCGTTTTTAAGCCGCATGGCGCTTTTGTAGCCCTCGATGAAGATCAGATCTTCGGTGGTGGGGGTGAGCTGGTCGGCGAAAATGTAGTGGCGCTTCTTGGCCATCTCGATCAGCTCCTCCCGGAATTTGGGATGGGCAATCTGCGCCAGTTCAACCACGCGCTGGTAGATCCCCTTGCCCTTGAGCTCGGCGATGCCGTATTCGGTCACCACGAAGTTGACATCCGCGCGGGTGGTGGCGACGCCGGCGCCCTCGCTCAGATGCGGCACGATCCGGGAGACCTTGCCGTTCTGGGCCGTGGACGGCAGGGCGATGATCGAAAACCCGCCCTTGGACATGGCGCTGCCGCGGATGAAGTCCACCTGGTCGCCGATCCCGCTGTAGAAGAGATACCCCATGGAGTCGGTACAGACCTGCCCGGTCAGGTCGACCTCGAGGGCGCTGCTGATGGAAATGAGGTGGTCGTTGCGGGCGATTTCGGTGGGGTTGTTGACGAAGTCCGAAGAGCGGAAGTAAAAGCCGGGGTGGTTGTCCACAAAACGGTAGAGCGCCTCGGAGCCCATGCACAGCGAGGCCACCGCACGGCCTGGGAGCAGGGTTTTTTTCTTGTTGGTGATCACCCCCTTTTCAAACAGGGGCATCATGCCGTCGGTGATCAGCTGGGTGTGCAGGCCGAGGTCGCGGCGCTTGTCGAGGTACTTCAAGATGGCGTTGGGCAGATGCCCGAAGCCCACCTGCAGGGTCGCGCCGTCCTCCACCAGCTGGGAAACATAGTGGCCGATGCGGCGGGTGACCTCCTCGTTTTTTTTGCCCGGCACCATCTCCACCAGCGGTTCATCCTGAACCACAAAATAGTCGATGTCATCCACGTGCACGATACTGTCCCCCCAGGTCCGCGGCATCTGGGAGTTGACCTGGGCGATGACCTGGCGGGCGTTCTCCATCCCCGAGCGGGTGATGTCCACCGAGACCCCCAGGCTGCAGTAGCCGAAACGGTCCGGCGGGCTGACCTGGATCAGGGCGACATCCAGCCCGATGCGATGGGTTTCAAAGAGCGTCGGGATCTGCGAAAGGTAGGTGGGGATATAGTCGATCTTGCCCTCGAAGGCCGCTTTGCGCATCTGGGCGCTGATGAAAAAGAGCTTCAGCGAAAAGCGGCGGTGAAAATCCGGCTCCCCCACGTAGCGCGAGAGGGTGGAGGACAGCATCTGGTAGACCATGATATCCTGCATGCGGGGGTCGTGGACCATCGTGCGGATCAGATGCTGCGGCTCGCCGCAGCCGGTGCCGATGAAGACCCGGCTGCCGCGGTTTATCTTGGAAATTGCCTCCTCGGCGCTGACCACTTTGGCGGGGCGGCAGGCTTTCAAGTCCATTGGGGTCCTCCCTGAAACACTGATGTCTTTGCAGACTGCCTAAAATCACACTCGACCCTTTTTTGCAACAGCCACCCGCGCCGGCAGCTCCCCCCATCGCCACGTGAGCCGTCCCCAATCCGCCGCAGCCGCCACGGCCGGTTGACCCTCTTGCAAAGGGCGGTTATTTTGGGGTGACCGAAACCGGCCCCGGCGGCCCAAACGGCGGCAGAGCAGCGAGGCGCAGGATGGCAGCTTCCAGCGACAGAAAGGGCGACAGCCCCTTCCGGGGGTTGAAGGCGTTGCTGGCGGAGAAATCCGTTTCACTTCCCGCTGCGCCGGCAAAAGACCCTGGCCCCGCACCCGAGCTCCGAAAAGCCCTCGAGGCCGCCGAAAACTGCCGCTTGAGCGACCGCGAGCTTTTCCTGAGGGCGATGGCGGGGGTCACCCCGCTCAAATCCAATCTGCGCCGCAAGCCGCGCCCGAGCGCGAACCCGCAGCCGGAGGGCGGGGAGGATTTGGCCGCAGAGGCCGACGACCTGGCGGCGCTCGCCGAACTGGTGCGCAGCGGCAAAGGTTTTACGGTTTCCGGAACACCGGAGTACATGGAAGGCATCGTTGCCTGCGCCCACCCGGAAATCACCCGCCGGCTGCACCGGGGGGATTTCGCCATTCAGCACTTCATCGACCTGCATGGCCTGACGGTCGCCCAGGCGGCGGAGGCATTTGATAGCTTCATGCGAACGGCGGTTCGCAGCGGGTTGCGGGGGGTGCTGGTGGTCCACGGCCGGGGGCTTTCCTCGCCCGGCCGGCCGGTCTTGAAGCGCAAGGTCAACCGCTGGCTGAGCAGCGGCCCCTGGCGCAAGTGGGTGATCGCCTTTGCCAGCGCCCGTTCCTGCGACGGCGGTGCAGGGGCCACCTACGTGCTCTTGCGCCGCAGGCCGCTGCCCAAGCGCCATCGCCGCAGGAGCAGACAGCGGCCGCCGTGATGCGACCGGCAGACCGACGCCGTCAACACCCCCGGCCGCGCGTCAAGACGTCGTTTTCTGCCCCAGCAGTTCAAACAACTGCAGGTCCCGCAGGATCGGATCGACATCCTCGGGCACCGCGATGGCGCGCACATCCAGCTGGGAGCGGGAGGCCCGCCGGGTGCTCTCGGTGATCAAAATCCCGTTGGGATGGGCCT
>JASFIY010000070.1:0-7646 GCA_050122415.1 Desulfobacteraceae bacterium | reverse complement strand
GCCGTAATATCCGATTCCCCCCCCGGATTGAAGGGAATCGTATAGGTAATCGGTTTTTCAGGAAATTCGGCCAAGCTGATGCCGGGAATGATAAGGGCGATAGCCAGTACTGCCAGGAATAGATACTTGATCGAACGTTTCATTCTTCCTTCCTCCTTCAGTTGTTAAGGTTGGTGATGAAAAAAAGCCAAGAAGCCAAAACGGCGGGATCCTTCGAAGACCGGGAGCAGAAACGATCGTGTCAGGCAATCAACGGCCCATTCATGCAGGTCAAAGGGTCTGCTGCCCGATGTCTTTTTTCAGCAATCGCCTTCGCTGCGTCATTTTCATGAGGCGACAGTACCCGCAAGCATTCTGATGCGCGTGCAGACCGCTTCGGTGACTTCGCGGGTATTGGAACGACCGCCAATATCGGCTGTCGTCATACCGGCTGCGAGCGTATCGGTAAGGGCCTGCATGACCAGTTCCCCGCCATCAGCAAAGCCGAGGTGATCGAGCATCATGGCGCCACACCAAATCTGACCCATGGGGTTGGCAATTCCCTTACCGGCGATATCGGGGGCTGACCCATGGACCGGTTCGAACATCGAGGGGAACTCCTTGGTCGGGTCGATATTGGCCGAGGGGGCCACGCCGATGCTTCCGGCAATCGCAGGGCCTAAATCAGTGAGGATGTCCCCGAACAGGTTGCTGCCGACAACGATCTCAAAATCTTGAGGGTGGGTAACAAAGCGGGCGCACAACGCATCGATATGAAACTGGTTTCTTGTGATGCCGGGATACGCCCTGCCAACTTCCGCAAAGACTTCGTCCCAGAACGGCATGGTGAAGTTGATCCCGTTTGACTTGGTTGCCGAGGTTACCTTCTTTCGGCCTGTTTTCACCGCGAGGTCAAAGGCATAGCGTATCACCCTTTCAACCCCGTAGCGGGTAAAAACCGTATTCTGGATGACGACTTCCCGATCAGTACCCTCATAAAGTCGCCCCCCCATGTTCGAATACTCACCTTCATTGTTTTCGCGCACAACGAGGAAATCGATATCTTCTGGTTCTCGGTTGGCCAGAGGGGTTTTCACACCGGCCAGCAACTTCACCGGCCGCAGATTGATGTACTGTCTGAATGTACGCCGGATCGGCAACAAAAGTCCCCATAGCGAAACATGATCAGGAACTCCAGGGAACCCTACAGCGCCAAGATAAACCGCATCACAGGGACGCAAGATAGCCAGTCCATCGTCCGGCATCATCCGGCCGTGTTTGAGGTAATACTCACAGCTCCAGTCGAGATCGAGATACTCTAAGCTTAACCCGCCATGGACCTCACACAAGGTATCCAGCACTTGACGACCGGCAGCGACCGTCTCCCGGCCGATGCCGTCTCCCGGTACAGATGCGATTTGAAATGTTTTCATCCTGCCACCTCTTTTATTGGCCATATCCAAATATGAAATTGCTGACCCTTTTTGAGACTTCCCTGCTGATTAGGAGCCTGCATGCAGTTAAGACCACTTTCTTTGCCATATTTATGCCAAAACGGAAAAACCAATAATTCAAGATTGTTATGATTTTTTTATTGAAATAAATGCTAATTTGTTTCATAATTGTTTCATGTTTATTCATTTTGTTGCGATTGGAGTTAAATATGTCCATTATTGCCTGTATCCTGCCCGACATCTCCCTCGAGGAACAAGCAAGGCTTGCTTTTCAAGACAGACACAACGACATCCGCATCGAGGTCGGCCTGATGAAGGAAGGCATAAAACAGGCGGAGAAGCTCGCCGAGGAAGGTTTTGAGGTGTTTATCAGCCGAGGAAGGACCGCTTTCCTGATCAAAAACGCCAATCCCGAGTGGTCTGTGGTGGAGATCCCCTTCACGGTTCTTGATGTGTTTCAGACCATCAAAAGATCCAAGCTGCACGGCAAAAACATTGGCGTCATTGCTTTTGCCCCGCTGATATCGGGTCTTGACTACTTCGGCACCATGATGGGCACATCCATCCGATTTTATCCCCTGCAAGATGAGAGCGAGGTTAAACCGAAAGTCCTCGCCGCAATCGAGGATAACGTCGATATCATCGTCGGAGGGGCGGTTACAGGTTCGGTGGCAAACCAGCACAATGTTCCCTTTGCGGTTATCGAGAACAGCGTCGAAAGTATGCGGCAATCCGCCCAGGAGGCGAAGAACATCGCCAGGGCTAAACAAAGGGAAAAAACCAAAGGAAACCTTTTTAGAGCGGTCATAGACTACGCGTATGACGGCATTATTTCGGTCGATGACAAAGGTTTGATCAACATATTCAACCCTGTCGCGGAAAGGCTCACCCAAACCCCCTCTTCAAAAGCGATTGGTCGACACATTCAGGAGGTCTGGCCTGATCTCGAGGTTCACAGGGCGCTGTGTTCAACGAAGGAAGACTTGGCCCAACTGCTGAACATCAACAATGAACAGGTGGTCTGTAATAAGGTTCCCATATGCGTTAACAACAGTATTGTTGGCGTAGTCATCAATTTCCAGGATGTGACCAAGCTTCAGCAGATGGAAGCCAAGGTTCGAAGGCGTCTGTTTTCAACTGGACATGTGGCCAGCTTGTGCTTTGACGACATTATCGGCACCAGCGATCAACTCAAAACGTCCGTTTCTCTTGCCAGGGATTTCGCCTTAACCGATTCTGCCATCCTGATCCTTGGGGAAACGGGAACGGGCAAGGAAGTCTTCGCCCAAAGCATCCACAATGGCAGTGACCGGAGCCAAGGCCCCTTCGTGGCCCTGAACTGCGCAGCCCTGCCGGAACAGATCCTCGAAAGCGAGCTGTTCGGCTATGTCGGTGGCGCCTTCACTGGGGCCCGTCAGAAAGGCAAGGCGGGGCTTTTCGAGGTCGCCCATGGGGGTACCCTTTTTCTCGATGAAATCGGCGAACTGACAACCATGACCCAAGGAAAGCTGCTGCGCGTTTTGCAAGAGAAGCAGGTCATGCGCCTGGGAAGCGACCGCGTGACGCCAATCGACGTCCGAATTATTGCCGCCACAAACAGGCCCCTAAAACGCTTGGTCAATGAAAAGAAATTTCGGGCTGACCTCTACTACCGCCTTAATGTATTGCAGTTGAGGCTTATACCTTTGAGGGACCGCAATGAAGACGTCATTGCCCTGGCCCGTTTTTTTCTCGACAGACACGCTGCCAAAATGAACCGTAAGCTGAAATTCACGCCAAAAGCGCTAAAGGAATTGACACGGCACAACTGGCCTGGAAACGTGCGAGAGCTTCAAAACCTCGTCGAGAGAATCCTGGCAACATTAAAAGGTCCAAAGATCGATACAGAGATCGTGCGTATCCATTTGGAAGACCAGTTTGAGAGTGAAATCCACATGCATCTGCGCAATGCAGAAATGGAAGATATCAGGCGGGCCTTGGTGCTGAGCCGGGGCAAGCATTCCGAAGCTGCCAAGATTCTCGGCATCAGCCGGTCAACCCTGTGGCGCAGGCTTAAACGGATGAACGTCTAACGAGATAGCGAAAGCATCGCTTGGTTTTCACCCAACAGTTCTACAATTGAAGATTTGTAACTTCAGAAACCATAATGTCATAGGGAACATATCAAGGTTTCATAACCTGCCGGCAGCCCCCCCAGTGATTCAAAACCATCGGAACGGCGCGGGCGGAGTAAAATCTCGTATTTCACTGTTCTATTACAGATAGTTGAGTAGTATCCGGTAAAGATCCGGCTTGTGAAAAGCTGGTGATTACGTGCCACTATGCGTAACAAATCACCCTTCTTGGGCACATCGATATATTGTGGTTCGAACGAGGGCCCGAATGGTGGACAGTAACGTGGTGAGAGGGGCAGGATGATTGCGCTAAACCGCCCCTTATTAATTGGCCACCATGATTTTTGAAGGGTGTTTTTTATAGGTGCCGAACAGAACAAAAGGCATTGAATTTATATCGGATGTTTGCGTAACTAGATATGCTTGGTATTGACCAGCACCAAGCCCTCGGAAACGCTGCTCTCATCGATGCATTTTTGCACGTCCGGGGTGATGTTGATGAAGGCCCGACGGGTGGGCACGTTGAACCAGAGTTCTTTGCGGTAGCTTTTCATTTGGCCATTTCCTTTGTTGGCATTGGCTTCACACAAACCTCCATCGGCTTCTGATTTCAGGGAAACCGTAGCACATCTCGTCTAGAGATTCCAGGATGGCTGAGCTATCTCAAGGAGCAATCCGGCCACTAAATTGGGAGCAAAAATGTCAACCACCATATGTTGGGGTTAACCTTCGGGCGTCAAATTTTAAGGGTAGCATTTCCCACCCTAAACAATACGCATTTTACGACTGTCGACAGTGGGTATAATACATTGTCGATGTCGAAAAATTTTTTCCCCCAAAATCAAAAAAATGCAGCCAGCATTAATCAGGAAAAAACGGTACCTTAAGTATGGAAATCAAAAGCGTATAAGCACTTTTCGGAGGGCCCCAGGGGCCTGAACGGCATCCTCGCATGCTCGGCAACCCATTAGGGGTTGCGAATAGCCATATGTTTTGTTCTCTATCCACTATCACGCCGGTCAATCATTTAGGAATGGGTAGTCCATCCTACTTAGAAGGTGATGCCCAAACCGAGGATAGGACCATGCATCACCACGTTCCACTCGAACTTGTCCCGTCCACGACCCTCTTCATAATCCCAGGAAAGGGCCCTGTAGCCGCCGAACAGCTTTGCATCTTTTTCCCCGAGAAGATCGAACCAATAACCCACCAAACCTCCGGCGTGCCAGGTGAAGTCGGATCCCACGTCAAAACCGCCGGCGCTGCCATCCAGGGTCAGCTACCAGCGCTCCGTGAAATCAAACAGCGTCCGCATGCCAACAACTGGATCGATCCAGTCCTTGTTACCGCTAAACGTGCCAATACCCCTAAAATCAAGATCCACATTGATGTGCGTGTAACGGCCACCGGCCGTGCCATCGATACTCACCGAAGGCCCGTTTTGTCCAGGTCTATTGGACAGCGCCCAGGTGCCAAACCGGTAGAACCCGCCCAATGAAATCAAGTATAAATCGATGGACGGTTCGATTTTGATGCCGTTGGTGGAAGTCTCTTGACCCAGGTTGGCATAGATAACGTTGGAGAGAAGCCCCCAACGGCCGTTGCTGGCCTCGAAGGCGATCATGGCACCGATATTCATTTGATCCCAGATGTCGCTGAAGTTCATGTCTACATGAGATTTTTCTCCCTTTACCGTAACATCCCCTTCCAGAGAGACAAACCACGCGTATGGTGCAGCGGAAAACGTCCACGCGGTGTCCTGGGGTGCATCATCCGCCAGCACTACCTGAATCGATAAAACCAAATATAGAGCGACCACCATGACGATAGCGAAGCCGCCCTTGTTGGCTGTTTTCAACTGCATTGAGTCCACTGGACGTCCTTTCGAAGACGATTATTCTGCTGTTTTCTGTTGCCTGGAAGGGTTCTTGTTCACCGACGTTACGATTAATTTTAATCTTGGCGACGCTGAAGGCCTAACAGGACATTATCCGTGTGGTGGAACTTCAAATCCGGCATATTCTCGAAGTTCATGCCGTGGATGCCCATCAGACGTTATTCCAAGGCTTTCGGCTCCGGAAATGTCCAGGTACCCTTCAGGATCTCCGGCCCCGGCTGATACAGCCTGACGATGTAGTTCCATCCCGGCACGATCGGCAGGAAGTTGTCCACCTCGGGGTCGCCCCCGAAGTGGATGGTAATACTTCCGTCTTTGGCCTTCTTGGCTGTGACGTTGTTGAAGGAGTAGACGTTGTGTTTATTGACCGGCATCCAGCCTTCGTCGTCATAGAGAGTCACCGACCAGAAGGCGTCCACCGGTACGTCCTTGACGGTGAGTGTGTAGGGGGTCTTGCCGTCGTTCTTTTCGGGGACCACATTCACGTAGGTGGCGGCCTCTGCCGGCAGTCCGCCCCAGCCGAGAGCAGCGCCCAGCATCCAATAAACAGGGTCCAACGCCTCTTTCTTGCCGAACATTTTTGAAGTATCCGTGACCGTAGAGGCAACCACGTTGATCGTCTCCCGCATCTTCTCCACCTCGTCCTTCTTCCAACCGGGCACTTCGAAGTTTCCAATATCGGCCTGCTTCACGCCGACCGCATCCTGGAGCTGAAAGGCCTTTTTCATATCCGCTTCGTCGTTCGGATCCGCAAACGTTCGAACAGTCAGGATCACGTAACGCGTACCGACCTTGTCTTGTGTCAGAGTGACTGTCTTGGGGCCGTAGGCAGCCGCAATCGAGTGATCCTGGTTTACGACCATCAGGGATTGATAACGCCCCTTGGTATCCGGCAGCATGATCGTGAGCGGAGACGTCAGGTCGAACACGCCAAAGGAGTAAAGTGTGTCCCGGTTGCCCCGCACGGTAACCTGGTTCTCTACGTCGTAGGGCTTCCGGCTGTGGTAAAACTTTCCAAAGCACTTGAAGGTCTTGACGTAGCCTTTCATCTGAAAATCCGATTCGGCACGGACGTAGTTGTCGGCGGTGACCTTAACAGCATCCGCAGCATAGGCCGATGTCAGGGCAAAGATTGAAAGGCATGTTCCCAATAACAAGGCCTGCAAAAATCGTTGTAATCTTTTTGCGTTCATATCTGGTTCTCCCTTTTATGCCTTTAGCATCAATAAGAGTTGCTCAATTCTCAACTATTTCACCAATTCGATTTCTCCCGGGCGCCAAGTCTTCTCAATCCAGGGTTCAAGCGGTCCGTACATCCGGAGAGCGACGAACCAGCCTTTCCCCGGCACCGTTTCAAGCCAGTTGTTCTCATAACCTTTCGGTGGTTTCGGCGAGAAGTAGATGTCGTAAGAGCCGTCCTCGTTTTGCCTGATGCCCTTTGTCTGGCTGCCGACGGTCGGGAGCTTCTGGCTGGTCTGCAGCTGCGAGCGGGTCTGATTGTCATACATGGTCAACGCCCAGAAATTATTGGCGGGGGGATTCGGTGGCAAATGCAGCCGGTAGGTCCTGGACCCGTCGAAGGGCTGCTTTTTGGAATCCACGTAGGCCATACCATAGTCCGAACCTATACCCGCTCTTGAAACCGCCATCGCAGGCGTCACCGCGGTATAGGGATAATGGAACATCACGCGTGCGTCGGAATTCATGGTTTTGCCATCGTTACCAGTAAAAAAAACGTTCTTGTCAACCCAGCCCATCAGCCAGGCGCTATCGGTATCAGGATAAATTCTTATCCCCTTCATTGTCCCATCCGTACGAGGGTGCCATACGATGGAGCGGGCAGTTGCGTTCGCGATAGCAACCGCATCGGCTAAGATTTTCTTCATCCTGGCATCGGGCGCGAACGGCTTGCCCTTTTCGATGCCGATCGAGGCAAACAGACCGCGAGTCTCGGGGTCCAGCATGTCCAGAGGCTCTTTCTGGATCACTTCATTGAGGTGCTCGTAGAAGCTGTAGTCGTTGGCATGAATGGTATTAAAAGCCTTGCCGGAACCCCTAATAAACTCCATTTTCGGCAAGTTGTCCTTTCTTTTGAGCGGGTAAATGCGCAGGTTTTCTCTCACGTTCTTTATGGCAACATCGAGGCCCTTGGCGATGGAAGCGCGCATAAAAACCCACACGTCATACGTCTTCGGCTCCACT
>JASFIY010000069.1:0-7714 GCA_050122415.1 Desulfobacteraceae bacterium | reverse complement strand
CGATGCCAAACGGGGTGCTCCGACTGCTGTCATGCGCTTTTTGATTTGACCCTGATCGAAGCGCTCTATTTGAACCATCATTTTCTGAAGAATTTCGAGGGTGAAAAACGGGAGCTGATTTTATCCAAAGCCAACACGGCGGATCGGGCCATCTACAAGGTTAAACGCAAGGCCTATCAGGACTCCCAGGCCGGCAAGGATGAAAACCAGATCTTCGAAGAACTGGCCCATGTGCGTGTTCGCTGTCCGTTGCTGAATGACGACGAGCGGTGTGAGCTTTATGCCCGACGCCCGATTACCTGCCGGCTTTATGGGATTCCTACGGCCATCGGGGGTAAGGGGCATACCTGCGGCCTGTCGGCATTTAAGGCTGGTGGTCGCTACCCGACGGTCAATCTGGACTTGATTCATCGGCAATTGAACGAGATTTCAAAAGATTTGGTGAGAGATATCAAATCCAAATTTTCCGGTCTGGGTGAGATTTTGGTCCCCTTGTCCATGGCCATCTTGACCGATTATGATGAGATATATCTGGGAATACGGGATGACACCGAACCGAAAGGTTCTCCGGGGAGGCCGTAATGGGAAAGCTCACAGTCGAGGAAGAGCACCGCAAGAAGGCGATTTTTGAAAACATGTCGGCCAGGCGCCGTAACCATATTCTCAAGAAAGGCTACCAAAATTGGGATCCGTTTCAGGAGCCGAAAGATCCCATTGAAATCCGCCGCGACACCACCCGCCGGACATCCCAAATGCTGATCCGGGAGTTTCTTCAATCACGCAAAATGGAAGAATATTCCAATGCCTATGGGCGCGGTGTGTTGGAGTTGGCGCTGGGAATCATAAACAACGATGAACGCTTTTTGGGGATGTTTGAATTTTCCTGTTGGTACCGCGACCTGCTGGATCGCGAAGGCGCCGAGATGCCCGGCGGGAAAAGAAGTTAGGCGGGGCCGTGGCGGCAGCGCGACCCCCGACACCGGATCGGGAGGAGGCCCTGGACGCGGTGGGATCCGAAAATGGGCGGATAACTCCTGGGCTTCTGGTGGAGCGGCTTTGCGCCGGGGGGAAACGAACGCGTAAGGGAGCCCGGGCGCTGGTGCGGCTCCTGGTGGAACAGGGGGCTCTTTGCTATACTTATATTCATGGAGTTTCATTTCTGGAAAGAGCCTTTGCCCATCCGGTAAGCATTGCCGCAACCGTTGTCTTAAAGCCGCCCGAAACCTTCTTTCCGGAAATGGATGACAAAAAAGTCATCAACATTGAGCCCGGCGCGGCGTTCGGCGGCGGGCAACACCCGACCACGCGTTTGGCCCTTGAGGCCATGGAATGGTGCTTTGATCGTCACCCAAATAGGCTGACAACCCGGGCTGGAATCGGGATCGACATCGGAACCGGCACGGGGGTTTTGGCGATTGCCGCCGTGAAATTTGGCGTCCAGCGGGTGGTGGCCACCGAAATCGATCCGGTTGCCTGTTGGGAGGCCCGGCGGAACGTGGCGCTGAACGGGTTGTCGGAGCGCATCTTTGTTCGGGTCTGCCCGCATCCGCCCCGCGACCAAAATGCGATCCTGATAACCGCCAACCTGCGCTTGCCCTCTCTGGTGGACCTCAGGGACGCCATATTGGAGGCGGCCGCTCCTGAGGCTGTGTTGATTTTTTCGGGAATTCGCCCCGACGAGGTGCCGCAGCTCCTTTCTGCTTACAGTGCGGGGATGGTCGCTCTTATGTATCGCAAAACGGAACATAACTGGTCGTGTGTCGCGTTTAAAAAACATTGCGACCGCTGAAGAGCGCTTCTTGGTTCACGCCTTCGCACAAGGCCCACCGCGCGGTTCCAGTCGGAACCACACATCAGCCAAAACCCCACAGTTCGAGCCCAAATCCCCAAAATCGGGTTTTTCCAAAAAACACATCTTCTGCTATTCGGTTTGGGGTGAACGTTTAAAATGGGGGGGTTGGCGATGTTGCTTGGAAAAGCCTTATGGGGCGAGGGTTTCTGTGGATTCCGGGTCAAAACCCGGGGGCGGAAAGGCAGAACCCCCCTGTTCTCGGGCTATTTTCCCTCAGGATCGAAGAGATAACCGATTGATCGAACGCTTTTAAAAAAAACCGGTTTGCGGGGGTCGGCCTCAAAGTATTTTCGAAACCGAACAATAAAATTGTCAACCGTTCGGCTGGAAATTTTGTGGGTATAACCCCACGCCAATTCAAGCAGCTTTTTGCGCGACAGGGGCTTATTCGGGTGGGCGAAAAACAGCTTCAGAAGTTTGACCTCCTGTTCGGTTAACCTGATCCTGCCGAATTTGCATTCGGCCGTCAATGTTGAGAAGTCAATCAAATTATCGCCCAGTCGGATTGTTGTGAAGGTCTGGCCGGCCTCCTCGGCTGCGGCTGCTCCCTGACTCCATGCGGCCCGGGTCAGCAGCCGATCGACGCGCAGCAAGAATTCTTCGAGGTTAAACGGCTTGGAGAGGTAATCGTCCACCCCGTAGGCCAGACCTTTGATCTTGTCGTCCGAACCGCTTTTTGCCGATAAAATCAAGATGGGGATTTTTTCATCCTCCAGTCGAATGTGCTGCAGAACGGCCAGCCCGTCAATTCCCGGCAGCATGATATCCAAAACGATCAGGTCGGGCCGAATTTCCTTCCATTTCCGAAGCCCGCCCACGCCGTCGCGGGCCACCACCACTTCATACCCCTGTAAAGCCAGGTTGAGTTTTAACCCTTCGGCGATGTGACGGTCGTCCTCGATGATCAAAATCAGTCTGGTGGCCATTTTCTTCCTTTGCACCTGATGGCTGTTGCAAAAGACCCCCCCAGCAGGCCTTGCCGTTTCAGGCGGGCGGGCGTGCGCAGCGGCCGCGCCTGGATGGGATTCATTCAGTCGTGAAACGGCAGGGCCAGGGTAAAAACGCTGCCCAGGCCGGGTCCCGCGCTTTGGGCGCTGATCCGCCCCTTGTGAATCCGGGCCACGTTTTGGGCGAGATACAACCCCAATCCGCTGCCCCGGATTGCCAGGTTGTCCGAATTCCCCACTTGATAGAACTTCCGAAAAATTTTGTGAAGCTCGCTCTTTTGAATCCCCAAACCGTTGTCTTTAAACTGCACCAGCAGTTTGCGTTTGCGCTTCCGGAAGGTGATCTCGACTTTGGGGGTTTCGGAGGTGTTATGCGTGATGGCATTGGTGATCAAGTTCATCAGCAGCATCTCGAACAGGTTCACGTTGATACGAAATAGAAAGGCCCGACCGCTGGGGTTTTGAATCGTGATGCGGGCGTTTCGAAATAAATGGTTGTTGTTTCGGCTGAAGCGCTCCACCACCGTGACCAGGTCCAAGATGACGAACTCGCCGCTGTAGGTCTTGGTTTCGATCTTGGCGAGATTCAGAATCCGATTGATGTTGTCCGAGAGCCGGGCGATGTCCTGGAGCATGAAGCCGGTGTATTTGATGAGATCCGGCCGGGGCAGTTCGTGCCTGAGAAAGGTCTCGAGATAAAGTTTGATGGAGGTGACCGGTGTTTTGAGTTCGTGGGTGAAGTTGTTGATAAAGTTGTGCTGCAGTCGGTAAAGTTTGATGATTTTTTGATTGTAAACGAAAATGATGAAAATCCCCAGCAGAATGAGGCCCACCAACAGACTGAGCACCAGAACGACCAGCCAGGTCTGGGGCTCGAGGACTTGATCCCGGTCCAGATTGAAATTCTGGATGAGGGTGTTCAAACCCTGGCTGACCGTGATATACCAATAAATATAAAGAAACAAGGACAGTCCCAATGCGAGGGTGGAGCAAATGAAGACAAAAACCGGATGAAAAAACCACTTGGAGCGATACATGCGAAGCTTACTCCTGGCAGGGCTGATGGCACGGGGCGAGATGAGGCCCCAATGAACCGATCATGTAAAAGTTTTGTAAAAAAAAGCCAACACCTGTTACTCTTACCCGATTTTACGTAAAATTCCCACCGCGTTCCATAAGGGGCGGAAAACAGCTATCTCCACGGGGGCCGCACATTAAAGCCCCCATGGCGGCGAGGGGTTCCAGAATGAAAAAAGACGGTCACTATCTGCACATTCCAGTAATGGGAACCGGGTATTCGGCGGACACCCCCATTCGCGTGGCGCACTTGGGCATTTCCTCGGTTATTTCGATTCTCGATGACCTTTTGCTGGAGAAGTTGCGTCATTTCTATTCTCGCCAATTCGAGTGGCCCTATGCAGAAATCCGTTCGACGGCACCGGATTGCCGTGCGCAGCGGATAACGGCATATCTCAACCTGGTCAAAAAGATTGTCGATCGAAAATTTGAAGAAACCAAACGGCTGCCGTTTTTTGAAGAAAACGAAAAGCAAAAATATTTCGATCTTCTGCCGGAAACCGCTCCCCTTAAAATCGCCTACCGGGAGTTGTCGGCGATGCCGCCAGGACCGCAGCGGCAACGCCGGGAGCAACAGCTGACCGATCGCATGACGGCCGGCGCCATCGATGTCAATCTGATGGTGCGGCTGGACCGCCCCCGCTGCACACCCTCCGGAAAATCCCTGGGGGAGGAGTTCAGCGACGCCAAAAGCGGCCTTCGAGGGTTTGCCCGAAGCGAACTCAACTCGGCCATGATTTTCTCGGCCGGGGTCAACAAGGGGCTGTTCAGCTACCTGACGCAATTTCCCGATTTTTATCGCGATGCGACCGGTCATATCCGCAAGCAAATCATCCTGAAGGTCAGTGATTTTCGCTCGGCGTTGATCCAGGGCAAGTTTCTGGCCAAGAAGGGCCTCGAAGTCGCGGAATATCGGATCGAGTCGGGATTGAACTGCGGCGGGCACGCCTTTTTTTCAGCGGGTAAATTACTCCCCGAGCTGCTCGAGGAATTCAAGGCCCACCGGAGCCGCCTGGCAGAGGAATTCCAGCCGGCGATACGGGCCTTTTACGATCAACAGGGATGGGCGTACCGCATAGCGGAGGGCGCCCCCGCGCCCCTGGTCACGGTCCAGGGCGGAATCGGTACCCACGGCGAAATTCTTCGGCTGCAAAACGATTTTGAAATGGATTTCATCGGTGTTGCCACCCCCTTTCTGCTGGTGCCCGAAGTTACGCGGGTGGATGATCAAACCCGCGATCTTCTGCGCCAGGCGGAAGAGGAGGATCTTTACATCAGCGACGTCTCGCCCCTGGGGGTGCCCTTCAACAACGTCCGCAATTCCGGCTCCGAAAGGTGGATTGAAAGAAAGGCGGCTTCCGCAACCCCTGGGGCCAACTGCACCAAGGGAATTCTCGCCCTCAACTCCGATTACGCGCCCTTCATGTGCACGGCATCGAAGGAATACCAGCGGCTGAAATTGGCCGAGATCGAGGCCCTGGGGGCGTCAGCCGAGGTCAAGGCGGCAATGCGCCGGGCGGCCGTCGGCAAGGCCTGCCTTTGTGAACAGCTCGGCAATTCGGCTCTGATCGCCCTGGGGTTGAAGGCCGCCGGGCCCCAAGCCCCCCAGGCTGTTTGCCCCGGCCCCAACATCGCCTGGTTCGATCGGATCTACGGCTTGCAGGAAATGTTCGACCATTTTTACGGTCGTGGGGAATCTCTCGTGCCGGCCGATCGTCCCCACATGTTTGCCAAAGAGCTGGCCATGACGGTGGATTTTTTCGAAAAGCTGGTCCAAGCCAGCGACGGGAGCGCGCGTGATGTGAACCGCCTGGCGGGTATCCGGGCCAATATCGAAGCCGGCATGCGCATCTGCCAGCGACTGGCCCGGCAGACCCCCTATCCCGGCGAGAATCTGGCGTCAATCACCGCCTGTATGCACGTGCAGCAAGAACGGCTGGCGGGCTTGGAACGGTTGTTGGCGGGGAAAGCCGGCGGTGACGGGGTTGCTGCGCCCACTAAACGCCTGACGGCCGCAGCCTTTTAAGCCGGCGTCTTTGCCGGTTGACTTTGCGCTTCCCGTTGTGATACTCATAGAATGTGTATAACGGAGGGAGTCATATATTTTTAAAGGGTTACACCCTTTGATGGCGGAATGCGCTTCATCCAGCAGCTGAAGTCAACCCCCAGCCAATCAACGAAAGGAGGACGGTATGAGCACTAGCGTTTACAAGGTTATCGAACTTGTGGGCACAAGCACGGAATCCTGGGAGGATGCCGCCAAAAATGCCGTTGAAACGGCCGGCAAAAGCCTTAAAAACTTGCGAATCGCAGAAATCTCGAAACTGGACTTGAAGATCGAAAATGGCAAGGCGACAGCCTTCCGTGCGCGTGTCACTCTCTCCTTTAAGTACGAAGAATGATGCTTCGATAGAGTCCTTCCCGAACCGGCTGAGGCCGCAGGCAGCGGTCCCGCGGCCTCAAGCCTGAAGGATGCCCTCCCCCCCTGGTAAGGGTCGCGGGAATTAATCAGTCCGCAAGATGGCGCCGGATTTTTTTGCCCCTCCCCCTCCCGCCGGTGGATCTTCCCAAAAAAAGCGCTTTCAGGTTCTCTTTTGGCGTTTTTCGGTAAAGGTCAGGTGACCTTCCGGGCCCCCTTGCATTTTAATTTCTCCCTGAAAAAAACAGTCTTCGGCCACGGCGATTTTCGGGCAGTGAATGTCGCCGGTGACTCGCGCGCCGGCGCGCAGCTCCGTTTTTTCGGTGGATTCGATGTTGCCGTTGATTTGCCCGGCCACAATGAGCCTCGCGGCATGCACCGAGCCCTCGACTTTTCCGCTTTCACCGATCCAGACCAACCCCGTGTAGCGCACGTCGCCTCTCAAGATGCCGGCCATGTGCAGGGTGCCCTTGCCGCTGAGGGTTCCCTGAATGGCGGTGGTGGCGGCGATAATGGTGGGATTGTCGCCTTGCTGATCCTCCATTCGGCGATTGGGCGTGCCGTTGGGGTTGGGACTTTTTTTAAACCACATGGGGTGCAGTTCCTTTCGGGTGAACCCTTTGCCGCCACCGGAAGCGGCGGTCAGTCTGAATTCCATCAAATTTTATTTTAGGCGATGGGCTTTGGGAAATCAAGTCGCCGCAATGATGGCGTGGCGACCCGAGCGCTTGGACCGGGTTGCGGCCAGCGCAAGGTGGCGCGGATTGTCTTTGGATTTCGGGCGGGTGCGAGCGTCTTCGGCGTGAAAGGGAAAATGCAGGCCCTCAGGTCAGCTCATCGATATCCTGGTGGCGGATGATTTCCCCCTCGATCAGGTAGATGACCTCCTCGGCGATGTTGGTGGCATGGTCCGCAAGGCGTTCCAGGTGGCGCGAAATAAGCAGCAGGTTGATGAAATAGCCCGTTCGCTCGGGTTGCTTTTGAAGGGCGGCCTTGATCAGGTCATAGGCTTCATCCTTGATCCGATCGACCTCATCGTCCATTACGAGAACCTTGAAGGCGAGATCCACATCCATGTTGACCAGCGCATCCAGGCTCATTTTGAGCATATTTTCGGCTTTTTGAGCCATTGGGCCGTAGTCGAAGCGAAAATCGACCCCTTTTTTCTTGGCCAGGATTTCCACCCGCTCGGCGATGTTGACCGCCTGGTCGCCGATCCGCTCCAGATCGTTGTTGATTTTTATGACGGCGACCAGAAATCGCAGGTCCACCGCCACGGGCTGGTGCAGGGCAAGTATCTTGAGGCAATCCTCCTCGATCTCGACTTCCTTTTCATCGATTTCATAGTCCGTCTTGAGTATCGCGCGGGCGAGGTCGCCGTCGATATTTTCGATGGCCTCGGCGGCCATGCGCACGCGT
>JASFIY010000068.1:0-7731 GCA_050122415.1 Desulfobacteraceae bacterium | reverse complement strand
GTTCAAAAAAAGCCAGGACTTCGCCCGGGCGCTGACCGCCACCGGCCAGCGCGGCCTGCGCTGATCCCCCTCAAGGGCGGCCGCCATGTTCATCGCCTTTTTCTACAAACTCAAAGAGGCCGGCATCCCGGTCAGCCCGACCTCCTTTCTGCGCCTGCAGAAGGCCCTGAGCGCCGGGCTGGTGGCCAGCCTGAACGATTTCTACACCGCCAGCCGGGCGATCCTGGTCAAGAGCGAGCGCTACTTCGACCTCTTCGACCAGGTTTTCGCCCACCATTTCGAGGGCGCCGAGATGCCGGCGCGGGAGGGGGTCGATCTGGACGAGGCCATCCAGGCCCTGCTGCAGGATTGGCTGCGCGACCCCCAGATGCTGGCCGACGTTCTCGGCATGGAGGCCGCCGAAATCGGCAAGCTATCCCCCGAGGAGCTGATCGCCTATTTCAAGGCCCGCCTGGCCGACCAGAAGGGCCGCCACGCCGGCGGCAGCCGCTGGATCGGCACGGGGGGCACCTCGCCGGTCGGCCACTCCGGCTACCACCCGGGGGGCATGCGGGTGGGCGGGGTTTCGCGCAACAAGTCGGCCGTCAAGGTGGCCTTGGACCGGCGCTACCGGGACTACTCACACCAGGGGCCGCTGACCCAGGCGATGGTCGGCGAGGCCCTCAAGCGGCTGCGCAACCTTGTGCCCACCGGCCCCAAAGACCAGGTCAATGTGGCGGCCACGATCTACCGGGCGATGAAAAACGGCGGCGAAATCGAGATCGTTTTCGACCGCAGCCTGCGCGACCGGCTCAAGGTGATCCTGGCCATCGACAACGGCGGCTGGTCCATGGACCCTTACATCCCGGTGGTCCAGACCGTTTTCGATTACGCCCGCGCCCAGTTCAAGGATCTCAAGACCTTCTTTTTCCACAACACCATCTACGACGTCCTGTGGGCGGACCCGGCACGCTACCGCAAACCCCAGCGCATCGACGAATTCACGCGCTTTGACCCCGAAACGCGCCTGATCGTGGTGGGCGACGCCAGCATGGCGCCCTATGAACTGACCGCCGCCGAGGGGTCGATCCATGTCGAGGAGCGCAGCGGGCGGCCCAGCATCGAGCGCCTGGCCTTCCTGGCGGAGACCTTCCACCACTGCGCCTGGCTGAACCCCATGGCCGAGCGTTACTGGGCCTACTCCCAGACCGTGAAGGCCATCGGCCGCGTTTTCCCCATGTTCCAGCTCTCACTGGACGGCCTGGAAAAGGCCATCTCCCACCTGATGCAGAAAAAATAGGTCGCCGAAGGGGGGATCCCGGGGCGGGCTGGGCCGCTGCCGCGGGCGCACGCCCTGCGCCTTGGGCCCGCTGATACAGGCCAGGGCACCCCCTCTAATCGCTGTCGGCGATCCTGAAAAGCCCGCAGGTGTTTTGCCAAACCGCCGCGGCCAGGGCCTCGGGTGCCTCCCCGCGAACCTCCGCCAGGCATAGCAGGGTGGATTTGACGAAGGCCGGCTCGTTGCGGCGGGTGCGGTTTTTTTCCGGGGCCGGGGTCAGATAGGGCGCATCGGTTTCCACCAGCAGGCGCTCCAGCGGGATGCCCGCCGCCATCCGGCGCAGGGCGGCCCCGCGGCCTTGCAGGGTCAGAATCCCGGTGATGCCGATATGCAGTCCCAGCGAGAGGTAGGCCTCCAGTTCGTCTTGACTGCCGCTGAAGCAGTGCACCACCCCGCAGCGGGCGGGCCGCGGCCGGCTGAGCAAAAGCTCCAGGAACCGGCCGCCGGAGTCACGCTCGTGAAAAATCAGCGGCAGGTCCAGGGCATCAGCCGTCTCCAGCTGCCGCAAAAACCAGGCCTCCTGGTCCTGCCGGGGGGAGTACATGCGGTTGAAATCCAGGCCGATCTCGCCCCAGGCGTGCACTGCGGACCGGTCCGCCAGCCGGCGCAGGGCCGTCAGCCGGGCCTCGCTGCAGTGCCGCACATCATGCGGGTGGACCCCCACGGCGGCATAAACCCCGGCTTCCCGTTCCGCCAGCTGAACGGCCTGCAGGGAGCTGGCGTGGTTGATCCCGGCCACCAGCATGGCGCGCACGCCGGCCGCGCGGGCCCGCTGCAGGACCTCCACCCGATCGCGGTCGAAGGCGGCGTCGTCCAGATGGCAATGGCTGTCGAATAAGCGCATCGCAGAGCCCCCGATTCGAATAAGCCCCCAGGCGACCGCAGCCGGCTGGCAATTGGCCAGGCGACGGCTTGCCGGCCACGGATTGGCGCGGCTGCATTTTGGGGTTGATTTTTTTTGAGTATATGCTTATAAGAGGATAGCGCCCAGAAAGACCGGTCCCGGATTCGCCCCAGCCGATCCCGAGCGCGCCTGAGTATTGCCGCCCCTTTGAGCACCACCGGCCGGGGGCGGCAGCGGGGTGTTGCAAATCCTCCCTGATGGCCTCCTACCCGACACCCGCCGCCTTCGGCCGTTTTCACCCGAGCCGTCCCGCCCCCACCGGGCGGGACGGCTTGTTTGCGGCGCAGACCCTCAGCCCGGGGCCTCCCCGAAACGCCGGGCCCAGGCGTCGAAAGTCGCCACCTTGTCGACCCCGAAGGACGCCAGCTCCGCCCGAATTCTGCTCAGAGGCTTCTCTTCGCCGCCGGCATCGCCGTTTTTGGAGAAAAACTTGTCGGCGAAGCAGACGATCTGCTCTTCCAGGGTGACCGGCCGCATGTCCCGGCGGGGCAGCGGCAGCCGGTTTTTTTCGATTTCCCCCCGGCTGATGCCCACCCCCACGTGGCGTTCGCAGACCAGCGCATGCCGCGGCAAGCCGGCCTTTTCCAGCAGCTCCCGGCCCAGGACCCCGTGACAGATATAGGGCCACCTCCCGGTGCAGCCGAGGAGCGGGGCGTGGGTCAGGAAAATGCCGATGTCGTGCAGCAGGGCGGCGGACTCCACAAAGGCCAGGTCGACCCCCGGTGCCTGGATCCGCTCGGCCACCGCCAGGGCCTTGCGGGCCACCTGTTCCGCGTGCCGCATCAGCACCCCGTAGGCCTTGCCGGCGGGGTCGTAGTGCTCGCGAATCAGCGCCACAGGGATCACTGGCGGTGCTTTTTGGAGAGCAGCACGCCCTCGATGAAGGGGTCCAGGCCGCCGTCCAGAACGCTGTTGACATCCCCCACGTCCAGATTGATGCGGTGGTCCTTGACCATCTGGTAGGGCTGCAGAACATAGGAGCGGATCTGGCTGCCCCAGGCGATGTCCTCCTTGCCGTCGTGGATTTCCTGGAGCTTTTCCTCCTGGCGCCGCTTCTCGGCCTGATAGAGTCTGGCCTTGAGCACCTTCATGGCCATGTCCTTGTTGCGATGCTGGGATTTTTCCTGCTGGCACTGGACGACGATGCCGCTGGGCAGGTGGGTGATGCGCACCGCGCTGCTGGTTTTGTTGACGTGCTGGCCGCCGGCTCCGCTGGCCCGGAAGACGTCGATGCGCAGATCCTTTTCTTCGATGTCCACGACGATATCGTTGTCCAGTTCGGGGAATACGAACACCGAGGCAAACGAGGTGTGGCGCTTGCCGCTGGCGTTGAAAGGCGAAATCCGCACCAGGCGGTGCACCCCGATTTCCGACTTCAGGTAGCCGTAGGCGAAATCCCCGCTGGCGGTGAAGGTCACGCTCTTGATGCCGGCCTCGTCCCCCGGCTGCAGGTCGATCAGCTCCATGGCGAATCCCTTGCGGTCCAGGTAGCGGGAGTACATCCTGAAGAGCATTTCGGCCCAATCCTGGGCCTCGGTGCCGCCGGCGCCGGCATTGATGGAAACGATGGCATTGTTGCCGTCCTCTTCCCCGTCGAGCATCAGGTCCAGGGTGAAGGCCGCGATCCGCCGGTCCAGCGCCGCCAGCAGCCGATGGGCCTCCTCGATGGTTTCAGGGTCGGACTCCTCCAGGCCGAGTTCCATCAAAACCTCGCTCTCCTCCAGCTCCTTTACCAGGCCATGATAGCGCTCCACCTGGGCTGACAGCACGGAGCGCTCCTTGAGCACCGGCCGCGTTTCCTCGGGGTTGTCCCAGAAGCGGTCCTTGGCGATCTGGAATTCGATTTCCTTCAGGCGCTCTTCCTTGGCCGGCAGGTCAAAGATAGTCTTTCAGTTGTTCGAATTTCTTGCGCAGCTCCTTGATGGTCTGTTTGTATTCGACGGTCATTTTCCCTTTCCTCCTAGATTGCGGTTTGAGCAGAACATGTCAGCGGTTGCGCCGCATAACGGCCGCGGTCACCAGCAGGGCGGCGCCGGCCAGACAGGCCCCGGCGAAGAAATCCCCCCAGCGGGTGTAAAACGAGCGCTCCGTCAGCATCGGCAGCGAGCGGGCGACGGCGGCGTCTTCGAAGAGGGCGGTGGCCGAAGCCACCCGCCCCAGCGGGTCGACAAAGCCGCTGATACCGGTGTTGGCGGCCCGCACCAGCGTTCGCCGATTCTCCACCGCCCGGAAGACGGTGATCGTGAAGTGCTGGAAGGGGGCGCTGCTGCGACCGTACCAGGCGTCGTTGGTCAGGTTGACGAGCAGGTCCGCCCCGTTCAGGGTCATGGCGCGGGCAAGGCCCGGAAAGATAATCTCGTAGCAGATCTGGACCCCCAGCCGATAAGGACCCCAGGCCAGGGTGTGTCCCTTGGGACCGGGCGCGAAATCCCCCACCTGGGCGACGATTTTCCCCAGAAAGGGCAGCCAGCGCCGCAACGGAACGTATTCGCCGAAGGGCACCAGGTGGGCCTTGTCGTATTTTCCGAGCACTTCCGCCTCGGGCCCCAGCAAAAACGCGCTGTTGTGGTACAGCGGGCCGCCGGCCTGCAGGCTGACTGACGGGCTGCCGATCAGAAAGCTGGCTGCGTTGCGGCGCACGGCATCCGCTACCTGCAGCGAAAGTTCGGCCTCATGGCCGAAGTAAAACGGAACGGCGGTCTCGGGCCAGACCACGAGCTCCGGGCGCCGGTCCCGCAGCCCGCTGGAGAGGCGCGCGTATTTTTCGACGGTGGCCGTTTGAAACGCCGGCTCCCACTTCTGCACCTGGGGGATATTGCCCTGGACCACCGCCACCGTGGCCGCCGGCGCCTGGCGGATGCGGGCTTCCAGCCCCTGGATGCGCCAGTGGCCGTACCCCCAGGCGAGGGCCACGGCCGCCGCCGCCAGCAAAAGCGCCCCCACGCCGGCCGCGGGGGCCAGCCGGGGGCCCCGGGCGTTGCGCAAAATTGTCGACAGGGCCAGGGCTGCCGCGGCATTGACCAGTACAATGAGAAAGGAGACCCCGTAGACCCCGAAGAGGTCCGCCAACTGGATCACCGGCAGCCAGTCAACCTGGGTGTAACCCAAGAGCCCCCAGGGAAAGCCGGTCAACAGAAACGAGCGCAGGTACTCCAGCCCCGTCCAGATGACCGGCGCCGCCAGCAGCAGCGTCAGCGGCCGGGACCTGAAAAGCGCCAGGGCGGCCGCGAAGAAAGCGGGGTAAAGCGCCAGGTAGGTGCACAGCAGCACCAGCGCCGCCACCGCCAGAAGCCACGGCAGATGCCCGTAGGTCCGCAGGGTGTAGGCAACCCAGTAGATCAGGCTCAGGTAGTGCACCCCGCCGGCGATCAGGCCCAGGCGAAAGGCGCCGGCGGGGGGAAGGCCCCGCAGGGCGAGAAGCAGCGGCACCAATGCCACCCAGGCGGCGCCTCCCACGCCCAGCCGGGGGAAGGCGGCCGTCAGCAGCACGCCGCTCAGAACGGCGCCAAAAAGCGAGTTGCGGTCCATAAACGCCTGCATCGGTTCTTGCGGCAGGGGTATAAAAAAACCCCCAGGCCGGTGGGGGCGAACGGTGACCGGTGCCACATCCGAAAAATTGTCTCGCGCGGCTCCGCGGCCGGAACCCTTATCACCCGGCCCCGGCCTGTCAAGCGGAAAATCAGGGGATGGGCCGCGTCACCCGCCCGACCGGCAGCCCGATTCACTGGCCTTCTTTTTTTTCCAGCTCCGACTGCCAGCGGTAAAGGGCTTCCCAGACCTCGTAATAGGCCTTTTCACGCAGCGGTTCATCGGCCGGCACGATGTGGCCCTTGACATTCGCATAATCCACCTTGAGGGCGCACTGGGCGACATATTCCGACCACATCTGACGCGGGATCTTCATTCGGAAGGCATAATCTGCGCCGGGGTTTTTGAGGATCTTGACCTCCTCGCTGTAGCCCCAGAGCTTTTTGGAGAGCCGGACCAGATCCTCACGGCAGTGGGCGCGGATCATGAGTTCGTCCCGCCCGCAGTTCTTGTCCCAGACCGCCGCAAAAAATCCGTCCATGGTGAAGACCCACATCGTCGCCCCCTTTTTCCGGCACGCATCACCCGGCGGCACGCCGTCCCTGCCGGTGACCCGCTGCCTGAAGAAATAAAATATATTATAGCACCGTCGGAGGGCGAAGGTCGAATGCTAAATCACAGCCGGGCCGCTGGGGGATACGCCCCGGGCCGACATGGGAAGCGCTCAGCCGGCGGCGTGCCGGGAGAGGGAAAAAGCGTGGCATAGAGGGGGTTTGAGGGAATGCAGAGCGGTTTGCGGCAACGCTCGCAGGCTGCCGCAAACCACGCCCGTATGGATCAGACCGAATCTTTCAGCTTTTTGCCCGGCTTGAACTTGACGACGTTGGTCGCCTTGATCTTGATTTCCTCGCCGGTCTGGGGGTTGCGCCCCTTGCGCGCCTTGCGGCGGACCTTGAGAAAAGTGCCGAAACCCACCAAGGTCACTTTCCCCTCTTTTTTCTTCAACGCGCTGGTGACGCCGTCGACAAAGGAGTCCAGTGCGGCACCGGCAGCAACCTTGCTGATGCCGGCATCCATTGCCATTTTTTCGATCAATTCTGCTTTTGTCATGCGATCCCACCTCCAGTTGAAGTTATCAGTTGCCCCATCGGTTCGATTAAACCTGTGTCTATAGAAGGTTTGGCGGAATGTCAACATATTAGTTGGATGCCATCCCTACAAAATCAACGGTTTTGGAGGGGGCGAAGACGCCGTTGGCCCGCTGCCGGGCACTTGGCGACGACGGGATGACAAACAAAGCCTCCCGGGAGGCGATCCTCGCAACGGGTCTCGACCCGATCGCTCTTCAAAACAAGATATTGAAATTATTTGTTTTTTCTAAACTATTGGGCGCCGCCCGGATCTTGGCCCGGCGTGGGACGCCGGGGGCTGCGAAGTATCCGTGTTGAGCTTCGCCGCAACCTGAACCAAGGGCCTGGCAGCGGCCATCTCGAAGTGTTTTTTGCACGCGCCGCACCGGGGCCGGCGCTTTCAGGGCCCCTGCAGGACGCCCAGCCCGGCGAGGTGGCGGCGAATGGCCTCGATCCGGCGGCGGTTGACCCCGAAGTCGAAATAACCCGTGCGGGAGGCGGAACGCACGGCGATTTCCCCGGCCTGGGGCCGCAGGTAGAACTCGACATCGTCCGAAAAGCCAAAAACCCGGCTGCGAAAGACGGCGTGCAGATAAACCGGTGAAACGGTGACCAGTTGAACCCGCGGCAGGGAGCTCAGGTGCGCCTGGAGGGCCTGCCAGGCCTCCGCCGCGGGCCCCCGCAAGACCAACGGCGCCACCTGCCGCCGGGGGTCCGCGGCGTCACTGCAGACGCAGTTGGGTTTGTTCGGGCAGGGCGCCAATTCGCCGCCCCGGGGACCCACGACCCCGGGGCCGTTGGTCGAGCAGGCCGAAAAGACCATCACCAGCGACAACCCCCATAACCACCGA
>JASFIY010000067.1:0-7733 GCA_050122415.1 Desulfobacteraceae bacterium | reverse complement strand
GGCCAGTCGCGACATCCGCGCCTCTTGCTGGCCCTTGGTTTTCTCGAGGTGCCCGATCAGATCGCCGATCCATTCGCGCATCGCTGTCCCGCCGGCCGGCGCGGCCGCCTCAACCGCCGCCAGCAGCAGGGCGCGCTGCGGTTCGTCGCCGCAGATCAGGCCGCAGCCCACCTGCCCGTCGCAAACCACCTGGGCCTCGCTGACCAGCACTTCCCCAAGGTGGAAGGGGGTATCGAAAGGGTCGCGCGCGCTGACCATCACCAGGCCGGTGCGCGGCGCGCGCCGGATGCGGAAGCGCCCCGAAGCCCAGAGCCGGTCGAGGAGCGCCGCGACCTGGTCCGCCTCGGCCGCCGAGATCACCCGCAGCAGGCGCGTTTTCAGGTCTTCGGCGGCTTCGGGCATACGGCGGCGGTCCTCGGCCGCCCCTGGTGCGGCGAAAGGATCAGGCGAAGGCTTCAAGAAATTGCTCCAGGTTCGAAAAATGCTCAAAGCGCGCTTCCAGGGTGGCCCGGTCCCAGTCCCACCAGGCGATGCGCATCAGTTTCTCGACCACATCCGGGTTGAAACGCATCCGCAGGAAGCGGGCCGGCACCCCGGCCACCACCTGGTAGGGCGCCACATCCCGGGTCACCACCGCCCCGGCTGCCACCACCGCACCATTGCCGACCGTGATGCCGGCCATCACCTGGGCCCCGGCGCCGATCCAGACATCATGGCCGATGCGGCAGGACTGCCTGCGGCGCCACTGGAAAACGGCCTGGTCGTCGGTCGCCCCAAAGCCGTAGCGCCGTCGACGGTAGGTGCAGTGGTGTTGCGTCACCCGGTGCATGGGGTGATTGCCGGGGTTGATGAAGACGTGGGAGGCGATCGAGCAGAATTTGCCTATTTCGGTATAAATGACCACGCCGTCGGATCCGGCCAGGTAGCTGTAGTCCCCCATCCGGGAGGCCAGCACCGTCCAGTTGGGTCCGATATCGGTGTAGCGGCCGATTTCGGCGCCGCGCACCTGGGCTGTGGCGTGCACCCGGGGCGCCGCATCGGCCGCCGCGGCTTCGATTTCCCCGAGGTCTTCTGCTGCTTCCATCATCATTCTTCTCCTTTGAGAGCACTATCCACGGCAAAGGTTAGGCGGAGATTAGAAGCGGGTTAGAAATATGGTCAGGCCCAAACGCTGTCGAAGCAAGCCCGCCGCGGTCCAAGGTGAGCGCCAGCGGTCGGGCGGGGGCTGCGCAAAACCGGTGGGGCGAACCCCGTCGGCACAGGTCGCCCCTTGTCCCAGGGCTTGAAAAAAAAAGCGGCGGGGGCTAAAAGAATCTACGGCAGGTGGCCGAGGCTTTCGAAACGGGTCCCCGCTCCGGGAGCCAGGCCGACGCCCGCGCCCGTTGCCTGTCATGCCGGTTTCAGAAAGGAGGCGCTGCCGTGAGCATTTGGAAGGTGCCGGGCCCCATCGACCTGGCCGCGCTCAACCGCCTTTCCCGCAACACCCTGGTGGCGCACCTGGGCATCGAGATCAGCGCCGTGGGCGATGACTGGGTCCAGGCCAGCATGCCGGTGGACCATCGCACCCACCAGCCCATGGGGCTGTTGCACGGTGGGGCCTCGGTGGCCCTGGCGGAAACGGTGGGCAGCGTTGCGGCCAACCTGGCGGTGGCCCCCCCGCGGCGCTGTCTGGGCCTGGAGATCAACGCCAACCACATCCGCAGCGTCCAAGGGGGGGTGGTCACGGCCGTCGCCCGGCCCATTCAGATCGGGCGCAGGATCCAGGTGTGGGACATCCGGATTGCCGACGCGCAGGACCGGACCGTCTGCGTCGCGCGCCTGACCATGGCGGTGGTCAGCCCCCAGCCTGCGGCCGGCCCGCCGTCGCAACCGGTTTAGGCCCGCCGCCGGAAAACCTCAGCAGAGAACAGACCCAGGCTCGCATGGACCATTTTTCGCAATTGACCCCCGACCGCTTTCTGCCGGCCCTGGAAGAGTCGCTGGGGACCCGCCTGACCGCCCTCGCCCGCCCCCTCAACAGTTACGTCAACCGCGTTTATGAGGTCCAGGCGCCGGACAAAACCGCCTACATCGCCAAATTTTACCGCCCCGGGCGCTGGCCCCGGGCCGCCCTGCAGGACGAGCACGACTTTATCCGGGATTGCGCCGAAATCGACATCCCGGTGGTCTGCCCGCTGGTGCTCAAAAACGGTGAGACGCTGGGGCGTTTGGGCGGGATATTCTTTGCCGTCTTCCCCAAGCGGGGCGGGCGCGCCTTCGACATCGAACGCGAGGAGAGCTGGGTGCGGGTGGGCACCCTGCTGGGCCGGCTGCACAATGCCGGCCAGAAGAGGCGGGCCGCCGCGCGGCTCGAGCTGACACCGGAAACCACCACCCGCCGGTATGCGGCCCAGCTTGTGGCGGAGGCCGTAACCGAATCCTACCGTGAGAAGTACCGCGAGATCTGCGCGCGCATCATCGACGCCCTGGCCCCCCGCTTCGAGGGCCTGGAATCCATCCGGCTGCACGGCGATTTCCATGCCGGCAACATCCTGCAGCGCCCCGGCGAGGGCTTGATGGTGATCGATTTCGACGACATGCTGAACGGCCCCGGCGTGCAGGATCTCTGGCTGCTTCTTCCCGACCACTACCCGGCCAGCGATCGCCACCTGCAGCTGCTGCTGACCGGCTACCGCCAGTTCCGCGCCCCGGACCACCGCTGGCCGCTTTTGATCGAAGGGTTGCGGGCCATGCGCATGATCTACTTCACCGCCTGGTGCAGCCTGCAGCGCGGGGATTACCAGTTCCAAAGCAAGTTCCCCGACTGGGGCAGCGACCGCTTCTGGGCCCGGGAGGTCCAGGATTTGAGGACCCAGTACGCCCACATGCTGGCGGCCGCGGGCCCTTGAGGCCGCCGGCCCCGGGTCGCCGGGAGGAGGGGCCTGTGCAGCACCTGAAAGTGCTCCTGACGCTGGTCTTGGCCGCCGCCACCATTTCGTGCTCGGTCATTTCAAGGGAGATCCGGACCGAGGCCGGGCCGCGGGCGGATTTTGGCGCACTGCTGCAAAACCCCGACGCCTTCCGGGGCAGAACCGTGATCCTGGGGGGCTATATTCTCGATATCCGCGTCGACGGCGACCGCAGCCTGCTGCGGGTGCTGCAGGCGCCGCTGATCATGCGCGACGAGCCGGCCGTGCGCTCGGATTCCCAGGGCCGCTTCTGCCTCGTGCAACGGGGGTTTTTGGAGCCCGAGATTTTCCGGCCGGGCCGCAAGATCACCGTCGCCGGAAGGGTCATGGGGATGGAAGCGGCGCCCCACGGCCCCTGCCTGACGCTTGAAGCCCGCGAAATCCATCTCTGGCAGGTCAACCCCTACCGTGATCTGCCCTACTATCATTACGACGCGTGGGATTACCCGTTCTTCATCCGCCGCCGTTTGCGCGGCTATGATGACCGCTGAGGGCTGCGCCGCTCCGGCTGCGGCCCCGGCAGGACCGCGGCACCCCCTCGGGGGCTGCCGCCGGCTGAAGCCCGAGGCCCTGATTCCCGTCGTTTTCGGCCGCGGCCGACACCCCTTCCGTTTGGACTTGACATCGGCCTTTTCCTGTCGATATTGACTCCGGAAACCGGGGATCCGCCTACGGCCGACGGGCTCCGCAGACATGTCGGTACCAACCCCAGCGAAAGGAATTCAAGCGGCCTGGCCCTTGGCGCCAAGCCCTGTTATGGAACCCACCGCATTCAAAGCAGTCCAGGCGACCCATCCGCAGGTCAAGATCCGCGAGATGGAGATCGATGACATCGCCAAAATTTTTCACCTCGGCGAGCAGCTCTTCGAAGCCGGCAGCATGCCCAATCTCTACCGCACCTGGGACGAGTTCGAGGTGACCGAACTTTACAACAGCGATACCGAAAACTGTCTGGTGGCCGAGCTGGACGGCGACCTGATCGGTTTTGCGCTGGGCACCACGATTTCCAAAGCCAATTCCGCCTGGAAATACGGGCATCTGGTCTGGCTGGGGGTCGATCCGCGCTTCCATCGGCTGGGGGTTGCCGAGAAGCTCTTTTTTCGCTTTCGCAGCATCATGCGCCGGCAGGGCGTGCGGATGCTGATCGTGGACACCCAGGCAGAGAATCTCTCGGCCCTGCGTTTTTTCCGCAAAATGGGGTTCGGCAACCCCAGTCAGCACATCTACCTGTCGTTGAACATGGGGGGCGGCCAGCATGCCCGCAAAAAACCCACCGCCTGACGCCCCGGGCGCTGCCAGGATGCCGCCGCCGGGGCAAGCCGTTCAGCCCCGCCGGCTGCGGCGGCTGCTGGGTCGGCTGATCGACATCTACAGCCCGTCGGGAAAAGAGGGCGACATCCTGGCCTTTATTCACGGCTATCTCAAACGTCGGGGGCTGCCGGTGGAGCGCCAGGAGGTCGACGAAAACCGCTACAACCTGCTGGTGCTGCCTCCCCGGGCGGCGCCGCGGCTGGTGATGCTGGGGCATGTGGACACCGTCCCGGCCTACGACCTGGACCATTTCGCCAGCGTGGAGACCGATGGCCGCATTCGCGGGCTGGGGGCCGCCGACATGAAAGGCGGCTGTGCCGCCATGATCGAAGCCTTCGTGGCCTTCCTTGAAAATAGCGGCGGGATGCCGCCGGCCGCTCTGGCCCTGGTGGTGGGTGAAGAGGAGGAAGGTGACGGGGCCGCGCGCCTCATCCGCGACCACCATTTCCCCTGGGCGGTCATCGGTGAGCCCACCGATCTCACCCCCTGCCTGGGCCACAGCGGCTATCTCGAACTTCAGGTGCGCACCCGGGGCAGGCGTCGCCACGCCTCGCTTTCCAGCCGCAACGAGAATGCCGTGGCCACAATGCTGACCGCCATCCTGGCGATGACCCGCTATCTGGAGGAGGCCCGACCCGACATCGTCTACAACATCCGCGATCTGTTCAGCGCCCGGGCCGGTTTCGTCGTCCCGGAGCGCTGCGAGGCCTGGCTCGATCTGCACCTGCCGCCGTCGGCGGAGATCAGCGAGGTGGCCGCCGACCTGGAGGGGATTTTCTGTGAGAACGGGGGCAATTGCAACGGCGGTCAGCGGGATTTTCGCATCACCACCATCGATGCCGGCTATAGCCTGCCCCACAAGGGGCCGGTCCTCGAGACCCTGACCGCGATCCTGGCGGACCGTGGCCTGCCGGCCGAGCCCAGGATCTTTCGCAGCCATTCCGACGCCAACCAGATCTGGGCCGCCGGGATCAAGCCCGTTCTGCTGGGCCCCGGCCGGCTGGAGCAGGCCCACGTTCCCGAGGAGTCGGTCTCTTTGGGGAAGGTCTGCCGGGCGGCCGCCGTTTACCACGATATTCTGATTGCCGCCGCCGCCGGCCGCTGGTAGCTGCGGCCCGCAGGCTGTTACCGGGCAGGCCTCGCCCGCGGGGCGTGAATCTGTTGCCTGGAGCGCCATGACACCCGCCGAACACTACACGGTGCTGGCGACTGAGCACCGACCGGACATCCGTGCCCCTTACGACGGCGGTTTCTGGGGAGCCGTGCCGGCCTTGGCGGTTACCCACTTCCGGCCGGAGAGCAGCACGCACCGGCCGCCGACCCACGCCAAACTCGTTTACTGCCCGGAGGGACTCTGCGGGATCTTCCGGGTTCGCGACCGATTCGTGCGCTGTCGCCACACGCGCTTTCAAGACCCGGTCTACCAGGACAGCTGCGTGGAATTTTTCGTGCAGCCGCGGCCTGACAGCGGCTATTTCAACTTCGAGTTCAACTGTGGCGGCGCCCTGTTGGCGTCTTATATCCTGGATCCGACCCGGGTGCCCGGCGGGTTTCGCGACTTCAGACCCCTGTCGCCCGCCGCGGCCCGCCAGATCGCGGTGGCCGCGACCCTGCCGCCGGTGGTGGTACCCGAGATTGCCACCCAAACCCTTTGGCAGCTGGGGTTTTTTGTTCCCTTCGACTTGCTGCGGGCCTTTGTCGGAGAGCTGGATCTGAGCGGCCGGCAGCCCTGGCGGGCCAATTTTTACAAGTGCGCCGACGAGAGCTCCCGCCCCCACTGGGGCGCCTGGGCCCCCGTGGACGCGCTCAATTTCCACCTGCCGCGGTGTTTCGGGACGCTCCACTTCCAGCCGCTGGGGCGGTGCGCTCGCCCATGGCGTTAAAGCAAAGGAAGACCTCATGAAACCTTCCCCGATTGTGCGTCAGATCACGCTGGGCGAGTATCAGGTGAACACCTACCTGGTGGGCTGCCCCCGGACCCGCGAAGCGGTGGTGATCGACCCCGCCGGCGAACCCCAAACCATCATCCGTCAGGCGGCCGCCGACGGCCTGACGATTCGCTCGATCCTCAACACCCACGGGCATGCCGATCACGTTGCCGCCAACCGAGAGCTCAAGGCCCTGCTCAAAGTGCCGACGGGCCTGCACGAGGCCGACGCGCGGTTTTTTGCGGACCCCGCCACCAGGGCCCGCACCGAAGCGGAGTTGGGGCTGCCCGCGCCCGACCCGGCTGACTTCACCTTCAGCGACGGGGAGCGGCTGAAGCTGGGCACCCTCGAAATCGAGGTGCTGCACACCCCCGGCCACACCCCCGGTTCGGTCTGCTTTCGGGTGGCGGACAATCTCTTCACCGGTGACACCCTCTTCGTGGGGGACGTGGGCCGCACCGACCTGACCGGCGGCTCCCTCGAGACCCTTTTAAAATCACTGGAAACCAAGATCATCGGTCTTCCGCCGGAAACCGTGGTGTGGCCGGGGCACCCCTACGGCGACACCCCCAGCTCCACCATCGCCCGGGAACGGGAGGAAAACCCCTACATCACCGATTTCATCCTGGCGCCCTGAGCCGCCCCTTGCCCTGAGAATCGGCCCCCGCCACCGGCCCACTTTTGGCGCCGACCGCCGGAACCAGATCCATTATTAAAAAGTTAAAAATAAAAAAAGTAATATTTAAAAATTATTTTTTTAAATATTGACATGAAAGCCGCGGCCATTAACTTTGGGTTCAAAAGAAACCGATTCACGGGCTTGGCGCCCCACCAACAAGGAGGTATCGCATGAACCTGGTAAAATGGAATCCCTACGACGAGTTGACCGGCCTTCGGCACCGCTTCAACCGGCTCTTCGACCCGCGCCTGCCGTCCCTCTGGGACCTGGAGGCGACGGCGTCCGAGAGCTGGCGCCCTGTGGTGGACATCTACGAGCAAGACGACGCCTACGTCATCAAGGCGGAGTTGCCCGGGGTCGACAAAAAGAACATCAGCGTCGACCTGAAGGGCCGCACCCTGCTGATCAAGGGTGAGCGCGCCTCTGAAAACGAGGTCAAGCAGGGCCATTACTACCGCCGGGAGCGGACTTTCGGCAAATTCCAGCGGGCTTTCAGCCTTCCCGATGCGCTGGAGACCGACAAGATCAAGGCCGAATTCAAGGACGGCGTGCTCAGGATCACCGTGCCCAAACCTGAAGAGGTCAAACCCAAGCAGGTGACGGTGCACTGATCTGCAAGGCTTTCGCCGGTCAGGCCCTTCCCCGGCCCGGGGCGCCCAGACCACCGCCCCGGGCCATCTTCGGCGGGTTTGGGGAGGGGCCTTGGCATCCCCCCCAACCCGAGCCGCCCGCCGTCGCAAAAATCCAAATCCAGCCGCTTGACAACCTTCCCATCGTGCTTAAACATTACCTGCTCCGCGCGGGACCGAGGATCTCGTTCTGACGCGCCTTGCTGCGTCGAAGCCTGCAGGGGGCGCCCCAAGCGGC
>JASFIY010000066.1:0-7803 GCA_050122415.1 Desulfobacteraceae bacterium | reverse complement strand
CCCCCAACAGAGGCCAGCTATGAAACGAAAAATCGGCAGCGCAATGGTCGTCGGCGCCGGGATTGCCGGCATCCGGGCGGCCCTGGACTTGGCCGAAAACGGCTACGGGGTCACCCTCATCGACCGTGCAGGGCATATCGGCGGGATTCTCAGTCAACTGGACTTCCAGTTCCCCAGCAACGGCTGCGGGATGTGCAGGATGCTGCCGCTGGTGGCGCGCGATGCCGGCTCCCAGTACTGTCTGCGCAAAGGCCTTTTCCACGAGAACATCGAGATCCTGCTGGCCAGCGAAATCGCCGCCGTTTCCGGCGAGGCCGGCCGTTTCGAGGTGACCCTGCGACAGACGCCAAACCCCGTCGACCCGCAACGCTGCATCGGCTGCGGGGCCTGCGCGGCGGTCTGCCCGGTGTCGGTGCCCGATGCGTTCAACGCCGGGCTCACCTTGCGCAAGGCCATCTACCTGCCCGTGCCGCATGCCGTCCCCAACCCGTTCAGGATCGACCCGGAAGCCTGCACCGGCTGCGGCGCGTGCGTCGCGGCCTGCCCCACCGGCGCCATCCAGCTGGGGGACAGGGGGCGTGAACGCTTTCGGGTGCTGGTGGTGGATGACGAGCTGATCGTGCGGGATTCCATCCACGCCTGGTTGAGCGACGAAGGCTACACGGTGGAGATGGCCGCCGGCGGCCGGGAAGCCCTGGAGCGGCTGCGCCGGGAGCGGTTTCAGCTGATGCTGCTGGATATCAAGATGCCCGGCATGGATGGGGTCGAAGTCCTGCAAAAAGCCCGGGAAATTCAGCCGGAACTGTGCGTGGTGATGATGACCGCCTACGCCACAGTCGAAACCGCCATCGAGGCGATGAAGGCCGGCGCGCGCGAATACCTGCTCAAACCCTTCGAGCCCGACACCCTCAGCGCTCAGGTGGGGCGCATCCACCACGAAACCGAGCTGGCCGAAGCGCGGCGGGTGGAGACCGGCGCGCTGATCCTCTGCGGGGGGACCGATTACTTCGACCCGTCGGAGGGCAAAAACCCCTTCGCCTACCGGCAAAACCCCCACGTGCTGACCAGCCTGGAATTCGAACGGGTCCTGAGCGGCACGGGACCCAGCGGCGGGCGGCTGGTGCGCCCGGCGGACGGCAAACCGATCGTTAAGATCGCCTGGATCCAGTGCGTGGGCTCCCGCGATCTTCAGAACGACGCGGATTTCTGCTCCAATGCCTGCTGCATGATTGCCATCAAGGAGGCCCTCCTGGCCCGCGAGAAAGCCGCGACCGCCCTGGACACGGCGATTTTCTACATGGACCTGCGCACCCCCGGAAAGTCATTCCAGCGCTACCGCGACCGGGCCGAGCGGGATGCGGGGGTGCGGTTTGAGAGGGCCCGGATCCATTCCGTGGTCCCCGCCCCGGGCAGCGGCGACCCCGTGCTGGCCTACGTTTCCCACGAGGGCGAGCGCCGCGAGGAGCGCTTCGACCTGGTGGTGCTCTCCGTCGGTCAGCGGCCGGCGGCCGGTGCGGCCCAGCTGGCCGAAATCGCCGGCATCGAACTGAACCCCTGGGGGTTTGCCCGCAGCGCCCCGTTTTCCTTGAGCCGCAGCAGCCGCGAGGGCGTTTTCCTGGGGGGCGCCTTCGCCGGCCTGCAGGACATCTCCGAGGCGGTCATCCGGGCCAGTTCGGCCGCCTTGAACGCCTCGCGGGTGCTGCACGCCAGCGGCGGCAGCCTGGGCCGGGCCCCGTCGCCGGGCGCGACGTTTCGGGACGTCAGCCGTGAAGCGCCCCGCGTCGGGGTGGTTTGCTGCACCTGCGGCGGGGCCCTGCCGCAGGCCGCAGACCTCTCCGCCCGCCTGCAGCGGGACCCCGCGGTGGCCTGGGTCGCCACTCTGGAAAACACCTGCACCGCCCAGGGCTGGAAGGCCCTGACGGAGCTGGTGAAGGCCCGGGAGGCCAACCGACTGGTGATTGCCGCTTGCCAGCCTTGTGTTTACGCCCGCAAACTGGGGGAGCTGGCCGCAGCCGTCGGGCTGGAACCGGCCCTGATGACGGTGGTCGACATCCGCAGTCTCTTGCCCGCGGGTGCCGCCGCCGCTCCGGCAGCCGCGGATCTGGCGCGGGTCGTGGCGATGGGGATCGCGGCGCTGAAACCGGTGGCGCCGGGGCCGGCGCCCAGCGTCGCAGTGGTCCAGGAGGCGCTGGTGGTGGGCGGCGGAATCGCCGGCATGACCGCGGCCCTGGGGATCGCCGACCACGGCTATGCGGTAAACCTGGTGGAGCAGGCCGAAACCCTGGGCGGCAACCTCAACTGGCTGACCTCCACCCTGGACGACCAAGACCCGGGGGCCCTGCTGGGCGATACCGTCGCCCGGGTGCAAAACCACCCCCGCATCACGGTCCACACCGGCAGCCGGGTGGCGGGGGGCTACGGCGAGGTCGGCCGTTTTCTGACCACCGTCACGGTCCCCGAGGGGCGGACCATCACCCTGGAGCACGGGGCGGTGATCCTGGCCACCGGCGGCAGCGAGGCGCCCACCACGGCCTACGGCCACGGGCAAAACCCGGCCGTGACGACCCTGAAGGGGCTGGAAATCGGCCTGACCAACGCCACCATCGACCCCGCCGCCCTGACGACCGTCGTGATGATCCAGTGTGTGGACTGCCGCGAGGAACCCCGCAACTACTGCAGCCGGGTTTGCTGCCCCTCGGCCCTCAAGCACGCCCTCGGGCTCAAAAAACGCAACCCGGAGATCGCGGTCTATGTGCTGTACCGGGACCTGATGAGCTGCGGCTTCAGCGAAACCTACTACACCCGGGCGCGTCAGGCCGGAATTCTGTTTTTACCATACAGCCTGCAGCGTAAGCCCGCGGTGACCACTGACCCCCAAGGCCGGCCGCTGGTGACCGTCTTCGAACCGGTATTGGGCCGCAAGGTCGCGGTTTCCGCCGACCTCGTGGTGTTGGCCACCGGCATCGTGCCCCATCTGCCTGCAGCGCTGGTGGACGCCTTCGGCGCCGCCCGCGACGGCGACGGGTTTTTCCAGGAGGCGGAATCCAAGTGGCGGCCGGTGGACGCCCTCAAGGAGGGGGTCTTCGCCTGCGGTCTGGTGCGCGCGCCCCACGGCATCCCGGAATCGATTGCCGAGGCCGAGGCCGCGGCCCAACGGGCCCTGCGCATCCTGGGGCGCAAACGCCTGCCGGCCGCCAAGGTGGTCGCCGAGGTGCGCCACAGCCTCTGCAGCCGGTGTGAACGCTGCCTGGACGTCTGCCCATACGGCGCCCGGCGGCGCAACCCCGAACTGGACCGAATCGAGATCAACCCGGCCATGTGTCAGGGCTGCGGGGCCTGCGCCGCGGTCTGCCCCAACAGCGCGGCGATTGTGGCGGGCTTTACGGACACCCGGATGCTGGCGGTGATCGACGCCGCATTGGAGGGGGTCGCGTGAGCGCCGCCCGGGGCGCCCTGGCCGACGGCCGGTTTGCATGCCAACGGCAGAAGGAGATCAGATGAAAGCCAGCGCCACCGCAATCCCTCCGGCCGCAGACGCCGGTGCGGACGATCCGCTGAGGGGGATCCGCGCCATGGTCGGGGCCTGCATTCAATGCGGCACCTGCAGCGGTTCGTGCCCCAACGCGCATGCCATGGACTACACCCCCCGGCAGCTCTGGCGCCTGGTGCTGATGGGGGAGCAGGACCGCATCTTCGAGAGCAAAACCTTCGCCCTCTGCTCGGCCTGCTACACCTGCAGCCTGCGCTGTCCCCGGGGACTGCCCCTGACGGAGGCCATGGCGGCCCTCAAACAGGCCGCGGCCCGTGCGGACGTCCCGGCTTTCCGGCCGAGCGCCCGATTCTACCGCAGCTTTCTGGAAAGCGTGCGCCGCCATGGACGGGTGCGCGAGAGCGAGTTCATGACGCTCTATTTCCTGGCCATGAAAAACCCGCTGCTGCCGCTGAAGTTTGCGCCGCTGGGTCTCAAGCTGATGGGCAAGGGCAAGCTGCAGATGGCCCTGCCCGGCGGCGCCGGCCGGGGGGCCCTGGATGCCGTCTTTGACAAAGTCGCTGAACTGGAGGGGCGCTCATGAAGTATCTCTACTACCCGGGGTGTTCACTGGAGGCCAGCGCCGGCGAGTACGACCGCTCCAGCCGCGCCCTGCTGACCGCCATGGGGGCCGAGATAACGGAGCTCGAGGGGTGGAGCTGCTGCGGCGCCAGCGCCGCCGAGGCCCAAAGCCGGCTGCTGGCCCTGGCGCTGCCCGCGCGCAACCTCGCCATCGCCGAAAAGATGGGGGACGCCCGCGACCTGGTGGTGCCCTGCAGCGCCTGCTACCTCAACCTCAGGCGGGTTGCGGAAAAAATAAAGCGCGAACCGGAGCTGCTGACGGCCCTCAATACGGTCCTGGAGGTCGATGGCCTGCACCTCAGCGGCGGGGTCCGGGTGCGGCACCTGCTGGACGTGCTGGCCAACGACCTGGGGGCGCCGGCGCTGCACGCCCGGGTCGTGCGCCCGCTGAAGGGGCTGACGATCGCGCCCTACTACGGGTGCCAGTGCCTGCGGCCCTACCAGGTATTTGACGACCCCGAAGCGCCCCGCAGCATGTCCCCCCTGGTCACGGCCGCGGGCGCTGCCGTGCACCCCTGGCGGATGGGGGCGCGCTGCTGCAGCGCCTCGCTGATGACCACCAAACCGGAAGTGGGGCTGCCCCTGGTGGCGGGCCTCCTCAAGGCCGCGCGCGGTGCCGACGCCATTGCAACCGTCTGCCCCATGTGCCAGATGAACCTCGAGGCGTTCCAGTCCAAGGCCTCCCGTTTTGCCGCCGAGGACCTCATCATTTCCGTGCTCTACCTGCCTCAACTGCTGGGTCTGGCCTTGGGCCTTGCGGAGTCGGAGCTCGGGCTGGGGTTCAATCTGGCGTTGACGCCGGGGTTCAGGCAAAAGCTGGCTGCCTGAGGGCCCTCAGACCTCCGGATCCCGGCTCGTCTTTTCGGCGGACGCCCCCGATTCGCCGCCGACGGCGGGCAGGCGCAGCGAGAAACAGGCACCTTGCCCCGGTTCGGATGCCACCGTGATCTCGCCCCCGTGCTGGCGGACGATTTTGGCGGCCACAAAAAGCCCCAGGCCGGTCCCTTTGTCGGCTTTGGATGAGGCGAAGAGGGTGAAAACTCCGGCGCGGGTTTCGGCATCCATGCCGATGCCGTCGTCCTCGACTTCAAACACCGCCTGTTGCGCCTCCCGGCGGATCCGAAAGACCACCCGGTGCTCGGTTTTTTGACGGTCCTCCAGGCAGGCATCCACCGCATTTTCGAGAATGTTGACCAGAGCGGCCTGGATCTGCCCGGCATCCAGCTCGAAGCGCCCCAACCCCGGCGCGAACTCCTGCACGAAGCGGATGCCGTGGCGCTTCATTCTGGGGGCGATCACCTCGGCGACCTCCGCGCCAAATATCGCCAGATCGACCGAGGTCCGCACCACCTCCCGTTCCTTGGCCTGGTAGAGAATGTCCAGCACCATCCCCCGGATGCGCCTCACCATGAGCTTGACCACCTCCCAGCCCTCCTGGACCTGGGCCTGGTCCTCGCGCGCGAAACCGGCATCGATCAGGTACATCCCGCCGTCCAACCCCGTCAGCAGCCCCTTGATGGCGTGGGAGACGGAACCGATCATCAACCCCAGCGAGGCGAGGTGGTCCTGCAGCCGCTGCAGCTGGGTGATGTTGGTGGCCATCACCAGTACGTGGGTGATTTCCCCGTGGGCATCGCGCACCGGGGTGGTCCACACCAGGGTGTTGAAGGGCTCGCCGCTCGCGGTTTTGAAAACCATCTCGGTTTGCTGGGGGCAGCCGCTTTGGAAGGTTTTTTCGACGGGGCACTCCTCGCAGGGCGCCGCGGCCTGCTTGCAGAGCTCATAGCAGCAGGCGGCGCCCGGCTCCCCGAAGTCCTGCCTGAAGAGCTTGTTGGCGGCCGTGAGGCGGTAGCGGCGGTCCCGCACGGCGATGTAGCACGGCATATCGTCGAAAATTTTCTGGTAGCGGGAAGGCTCCGCCGGCTGCTGCCCACCGGCCGCGTTTGGCGCCGGAGGAGTTGCCACCGCCTGGAGCCGGGCGGCCTTTTCGTGCACCAGGGACTCCAGGTTCTCGGTGTACTCTTTCAACTTGCGGCGGATGAGAATATTTTCGCGGGCCTTCTGGAGGGATTTTTCCAGGGCGTCGTCGCTGATCGGCTTGGTGACGAAATCGGTGGCGTCGTATTGCAGGCTCTTGATGGCGAGGTCCATGTCGCCGTGGCCGGTGATCATGATAACCTCGGTTTCGGGGTTGCGCTGCTTGAGGCGGCGCAGCAGGCTGATGCCGTCCATGCCGGGCATCTTGATGTCGGTGAGGACGATTTCCGGCTGCTCGCGGTCGAAAACACCCAAGGCCTCCTGTCCGTTTTCGGCGGTCAAAACGGTGTAGCCGCTGTCGGCCAGCGCGATGCCGAGAACTTTGCGGATTCCTTCCTCGTCATCTACCAGGAGCAGTTTGGGATTCATAGCATCTGCGGGCCGCGGCTCAATCCGGCAGCCCGATGGCGCGCTGCACGGTCAACAGCAGCTTGTCGGGGTCAAACGGCTTGCTGAGGTAGGCCACGGCCTTCTTGATGGCGTGGCGCCCGGCCATCCCGCTGATCACGATCACGGGGATATTCTGCAGCTCGGGGTCCTTGGTCATCCGGCGGTAGAAGTGCGGCCCCCACTCTTCGGGCATTTCCAGATCCAGGGTGATCAGGTCGGGTTTTTCCCGTTTGACCAACTCCAGCGCCGCCAGACCGGAGCTGGCGCTGCAGGTGGTGTAGCCGTTGTCTTCCAGCAGCGCGGTGAGGTATTTGACGATAATGGGGTCGTCATCGATGATCAGGATTTTCTTTGCCATGCGGTGACCTCTTTCGGGGCGAATCGGTTGGGGCCTAAAGCGCGCGCAAAAGGATCGCACCCGAAGCCGGGGCGGCCGGGCGCGCCCGCTTTTTCCGGGCAGATCACTCAGTTCCGGGGGTGGCACTCGGCGCACATCACCGGACCGGCCAGCTGCTCCCGATGGCAGCCGCCACAGCGCAGGTGGTAGACGGCGATCAGTTCGATGGGTTTGGCGCCGGCGTCGGCCAGATGGCATTCGGAGCACTCCAGGTCCTCGGAGGATTCATCTTCCAGCACCTGGCCGTCCTCCACGACGTGATGGCAGACATTGCACTCGTCGATGCCGGCCTTTTCATTGTGGTCGTCGTGCAGGAAGGGCACCGCCGGCCGCATCCGGTTGCCGAAGGCGCTGTCCCGCACGGTGGCGACGTCTTCCTGGGAATACACGGCCGACCCGGCGACCAGCACCAGGGCGGCCAGCGCCAAAAGCGCAAAGGCCTTCAAAGCGCGGTTTTCCATCAGCTCCCCCCATCTTTGGCTGGTTCAGCATGCCGCGGCGGCCGGGAAAGACCGCCCGGCGGCCCTATTCGGGTTTTTCCATCGTTTCGTAGATCAGGTCCCCGAGGAATTTGAGCTCCAGGCCCAGTTGATTGACATGGATGATGTCCTCCAGCCCGCCGTGGCAGTTGTGGCAGGGGGCGATCACCGTCTTGACGCCTTTGGTCTTGACCCGGAAGAGCTGCTCGGCCTTGACGCGGTTGCCGGCCACGCGCTTGTTCTTGAACGGCGGACCGGTGTTGATCACCCCACCGCCGGCACTGCAGCAGTAGTTGTGCTCCCGGTTGGGGTGCATTTCGACGACCTTTTCGCAGAGGGCGTCGGCCACGTAGCGCAGCATTTCGTGCAGCCCCCGACCGCGGACCACG
>JASFIY010000065.1:0-7831 GCA_050122415.1 Desulfobacteraceae bacterium | reverse complement strand
GGGCCCGCAACGGCGGGGTCATGGTGCGCGCCGGGCAGACGGAAGGCGCGGTGGACCTGGCACGTCTGGCGGGACTGAAGCCGGCCGGGGTGATCTGCGAGATCATGGACGAGGACGGCAGCATGGCGCGCATGCCGGCCCTGGAGAAATTCAGCGAGGCGCACGGCATCGGGATCTGCACCATCGCCGACCTGATCGAATACCGCATGGGGACCGAATCCTTCGTGCGCCGCGCGGCGGAATCGGTCATCCCCACGGTTTACGGCGGGGAATTCAAGATCATCGTCTATGAAAACATCGTGGACAATTTCCAGCACATCGCCCTGGTCAAGGGCACCATCGACCCCGACAGCCCGGTGCTGGTGCGGGTGCACTCGGAGTGTTTCACCGGCGACATCTTCAGCTCCCTGCGCTGCGACTGCGGTGACCAGCTGCACACGTCCATGGCCATGATGGAGAAGGCCGGCACCGGGGTCCTGCTCTATGTCCGCCAGGAGGGGCGCGGCATCGGGTTGGTGAACAAGCTCAAGGCGTATGTTCTCCAGAACGAGGGCTTCGACACGGTGGAGGCCAACCAGGAGCTGGGTTTCAAGGCCGACCTGCGCAACTACGGGATCGGGGCCCAGGTTCTGGTGGATCTGGGGGTGCGCAAAATGCGGCTGATCACCAACAACCCCAAAAAGATCGTCGGCCTGGAAGGCTACGGACTGAGCGTGGTGGAGCAGGTGCCGATCGAGATCAGGCCCAACACCTACAACCGCTGCTACCTGGAGTGCAAGAAACTCAAAATGGGGCACCTGTTGAACATCGACACCACCTGACGCCTGGGCGAGGGCCCCAGGCTCACGGCGCCTCGGGCAGCGCGCTCCGGCCGGTGAGGGCCTGCCACCCGGCGTCGGTCAGCTCTCCCAGGCGAAAGCTGGCGCTGCCGCCGTGCCGCCGCCGGAAAGCCTCCAGCAGGCGCGCTTCGTCCCGCAGCGGCACCACCGCCGGCCCCATCGGCCCCACCACGTCGGAGCCCGCCACCCAGATCATCGCATGGGCATCCAGTTGCTCACCGGAAAAATACTCCCGCGCCACCGCCCGCTGGAGCGCATCGGCCGGCACCCCCAGAAAGTACTCGGGGTGCAGCCAGGAGCGGATCATGCAGCCGGTGCCGCAAAAGTAAAAGGTGCGCCCGTCCGTGAGCTGAATGGCGCAGGAAAAGCGGGGGTATCGGATAACCTTCATGGCGCACAGCGGGCAGCGATCCTCGGGGCTGATCCGCATCCGGTGGTCTTCGTCCAGAGGCAGCCGCCCGGGCCGGGGCCCGCGGCCGGCCGGCGCACCGGCCCAGAGCCCCCGCGTCCCGCCAAACAAGAGCCCAACGGTCAGCCAAAGCGCCTGCCTCAGCACCGCCCGGCGGCTGAAAGCCATACCGCCCGCGCCTGGTCCGCGGCGGCCGGTCATGGCTTGACCACCTTCATGCCGTCGCGACCGTCTTGAACCACGTAGCCCATGGCCTGAATCTCGTCGCGCAGCCGGTCTGAGAGCGCCCAGTTTTTGGCAGCCCGCGCCGCCTGCCGCCGCTCGACCAGGTCACGCAGCGCCGCCGGCAGATGCGCCTCCCGGTCGAGTTCCGCCAGCCCCAACCCCAGCACCCGGTCATAGTCCAGGACCGCCGCCAGCTTTTCGGCATCGGTCAGGCTGGATTTGAGCATCTCCTGCACCACGGCCATGACCCGCGGCATGTTGAGGTCGTCGTTGACGGCCTCGCGGAACTTGGCCTGGAAATCCGCCGGCAGCCCGCCGCCGGCGTCCCGGGGGGGGGCGCTTTGCAGGCTGCGCACCTGGTTGCAGAGATGGCGCAGGCCGTTTTGGGCCGCGGCGACGCTCTCGTCGCTGTACTCCATCGGTTTGCGGTAGTGGGTCAGGAAGGTGGCAAAGCGGAAGGCCAGGGGGTTGATGCCCTTTTTGTGAAAGGTGCTCTCCAGGGTCAGGAAATTTTCGTCGCTTTTGGCCATTTTTTTGCCGCCGGCGATGTTCAGAAAGGCGCCGTGCATCCAAAAGTTGAAAAACGGTTTGCCGGTGGCCGCCTCGGACTGGGCGATCTCGTTGGTGTGGTGCACGTCGACGTGGTCCGCGCCGCCGCAATGGATGTCCAGGTGGTCCCCGAGGTACTTCATGCTCATGGCCGAGCACTCGATGTGCCAGCCGGGGAAGCCCACCCCCCAGGGCGAGTCCCACTCCATCTGGCGCTGTATGCCCGGGGGGGAGAACTTCCAGAGGGCAAAATCGGTCATGTTGCGCTTTTCGGGGTTGCGCTCCACCCGGGCGCCCTCCTGCAGGGCTTCCAGGTTCTGGTGGGAGAGCTTGGTGTAGTCCTTGAAGCGCGCCGTGTCGAAATAGAGGCCGTCGCTGGTGCGGTAGGTGTACCCCTTTTCCTCCAGGACGCGGATCAGGGCGATCTGCTCGGGGATCGTCTCGGTCGCCCGGCACCAGACGCTGGGCTCCAGGATGTTGAGCCGCGCGATGTCCCGCTGGAAGGCTTCCGTGTAGAAGGCCGCGATCTCCCAGGCGCTCTTGCCCTCGCGGCGGGCGCCCTTCTCCAACTTGTCCTCGCCCATGTCCCGATCACCGGTCAGATGCCCCACATCGGTGATGTTCATCACGTGCTTGACCGCAAAGCCGTTGTAGGTCAGCACGCGCTTGAGCACGTCCTCGAAGATGAAGGTCCGCAGGTTGCCGATGTGGGCGAAGTTGTAGACGGTGGGCCCGCAGGTGTAGAGACCGACAAAGTCGGGGAAAAGCGGGCTGAAAACCTCCTTGCGGCGCGTCAGGGTGTTGTAGAGGGTAAGCGTCATGATCGATCCATTCCCGGGCGATCGCCCTTGCGGCAGGGCCTCGCAGGCCGCGGCGCGGCGGGTCGCTCAGCGGCGGACCGACTCGGACGGCGACAGGCGCCGCAGAAAGACCCAAAGGGCCAAGCCGGCCAGCATCATCGCCAAGCAGAGCACCTGCCCCATCGAGAATCCCAGCCAAACGGTGCCCAAATGGGCATCGGGTTGACGAAAAAACTCCAGCAGGAAGCGGACCCCGCCGTATCCCAGCAGATAAAGGGGCAGCATCCCGCCGCGCAGCGCAACGCGCCGGCGCAGAAACCATAGAACCGCAAACAACAGGATCCCTTCGAAAAAGGCCTCATACAACTGGGAAGGGTGCCGCAGCAAAGTGTCGGGCGCATGGGGAAAGACCATCCCCCAGGGGACCGTTGTGGGCCGCCCGAAGAGCTCGCCGTTGATGAAGTTGCCGATCCGGCCGAAGGTGTAGCCCAGCGGCACCGCCGGCACATAGAGATCGGCCAGGTCGCGGAAATCAAACCGCGTCCTGCGGCAGTACCAGCCGGCCGCCGCGACCACCCCGATGAGGCCGCCGTGAAAAGACATGCCCGAAATTCCGGTAAAGGTCAACCCGCCTTCAAACCGGAAGGGCAGGAAAATTTCCAGGGGGTGCGCGAGGTAGTAAGGAAAATTATAGAAGAGGACATAACCCAGGCGACCGCCGACGATAACCCCCAGAATCAAGGCGGTCAACGAATCCTGGATCTGGTGGGCGTCCAAATCGAAACGCGGCTCGCGGCGCGTCCGCCAGCGAACCAGGCCGTAGGTCAACCCGAAGGCCACGATATACATCAGGCCATAGTATTGAACCTTGAAGCCGCCGACTTGAAACAGGACCGGGTCGATGGTCGCCGGCAGGTGCTGCCACCAGTTCCAGAAGGTTGCCATGCAAAGCCTTGTCAGGTTCGGCCCCGGAGCGGTAAATCAGGCCGCTTGGGATTCCATCGCGGAGGTGTAGGCGCCCGCGCGGGCGAGGCTGTTGAGCTGGGCGCGCCGAAAGAACCGTTGCTGGGCGGCGGCCACGTTGCCGGCCTGCCCTTGCCAGGCCTTGAGGGGCTGCTCCTGAAGTGCGCGTCCGTATGAGAAGCTGAGCTCCCAGGGGTGCGGCCCGGTGGCGTTCATGGCGCTCAAGTGCGCGGTGGCCAGCTCGGAGCTCTGTCCGCCGGAGAGGAAAACAATCCCGGGCACCGCCGCCGGCACCACCTGACGCAGACATCTGACCGTCGCCCGGGCGACTTCGGCGACCCCGGCCTGGGTCGGGCAGTCGATGCCGGAGATCACCATGTTGGGTTTGAGCAGGAGGCCCTCAAGGCTGACGCAACTGTCAAAAAGCGCCGCGAAGAGGCTTTGCAGGGCGGCTGCGGTCACGTCCCGACAGCGTCCGATGGTGTGGGCCCCGTCCATCAAAACCTCGGGCTCGACGATCGGCACCAGACCGGCTTCCTGGCACAACGCCGCGTAGCGCGCCAAGGCGTGGGCGTTGGCGGAAAGGCAGCAGCGGCTGGGGCGCCCTTCGCCGATGGTGATGACCGCCCGCCACTTGGCAAAGCGGGCACCGAGATCATGGTACTCCTTGAGGCGCTCGCGCAGCCCGTCCAGTCCCTCGGTGACTTTCTCCCCGTCAAAGCCGGCCAGGGCTTTGGCGCCTTTGTCCACCTTGATGCCGGCGAGAATCCCCTTCTGGGCGAGCAGCTCCGGAAACGGCCGGCCGTCGGCGGCCGTCTGCCGCAGGGTTTCGTCAAAGAGGATCACCCCACTGATGAAGGCCTCCACCCCCGCGGTGCTGAACAGCAGCTCGCGGTAGGCGCGGCGGGTTTCCGCGGTGGAAGCGACGCCGATCGCGTCGAAGCGCTTTTGAATGGTGGGCGTGCTTTCATCGGCGGCCAGGATTCCCTTGGCGGGGGCCACCAACCGGCGGGCGACGGTTTCAAGCGCGGCAAGATCCATTTTTCCCTCCTTGTGTGACGCGTCAGGTGCCGAATGCCGGCGAAGCGGCAGGGCCGGTGTTTTGAGCAGCAAGCCTAATGCCCCCGAAGCCTTTCGTCAAGACGCGCCGGCCGGAAGCCAGCCCCCGATCGCCGGCGCACCGTCGGCCGGACGGAGTCGAGGGATTCGGCCGGCATGCGCGGGTGGCCTGGTCAGGAGTGCACGCGACGGCCGCAGGGCGCGATAGGGCGCGTAAGCAGGCCGCGCTCGGCAAAAAACCTTTCGGCACCCGGATGCAACGGGATGCTCATCCCCAAAAGGCCGGTTGCCGGAGAAATGTCCCGGAACTGGGAGTGGGCGTAGCGGAAGGGATCCAGGTCGGCGTAGGTGGCCGTCAGCAGGGCGTAAACGATTTCGGGCTCCAGACCTTTGCGCGCCACCAACAGGGACCGCACGGAAACGGTGGCGACATCCTGCAGATTGCCGGCGGTCATCCGGGCGCGGCTGTAGCAGGGATGGTGATCAATGAGCCGGTCGACCGCCGGCCCCGCAATCGGTACCCAGGAAATGGGCATCGTCCGGGCGAGATCCGACAGCGGCTGAAAATCGGCCACGGCCGTGGCGAAAACCGCATCCAGGCTGCCGGCCAGCAGTTCGGTCATGGCGGCCTCGAAACTCAGCCGCACCGCGCGGCTCAGATCCGCCACCGTCAGCCCCCAGGCATCCAGGACCTGTCGGGCGTTCAGGGCGGCCCCCGAACCGTCCGGGCCGATGCCCACCCGCTTGCCCTTGAGGTCGGCCACCGAGGTGATGCCGGCATCAGCCCGGGAGACCAGCTGGACGTATTGCGAAAAAAGACTGCAAACCCCCTGAAGTTCGGGGATCGGTTTTTCGAAAAGCGGTTTCCGGCCGTTGAAAGCGTCGGCGGCGATGTCGTTTTGGATTATGGCAAAGTCGGTGTCGCCCAGCCCGATCAATTTGGCGTTCGCCGGGGAACCGCCGGAGGTCTCGGCTGAGACTTTGACGCCTTCCGGCTTGAGGTGCTTCCAGGTGACCTCGGCGAGGATGCGCGCCACGGAGTAATTGGCGCCGGTCACCCCGCCGGCGGCGATGGAGACGTAGCGCGGACCGGCGGCCTCAGCGCCCAGGGAAGCGGCGCCGGCTTGGCTGAGGGCCAGGCTGACTGCGAGAAAGGGAAACCACCACTTGAAGTTCATGCTATCACGCAGCGCTTATTTGCGCTTCTTGCCCTCTTTTGCCGCGGCCGTTTCGCCGATGAAATCCAGGAAGGATTTGAAGGGCGCCATATCCGCCAGGGATTTCTTGGAAAAATCGGTCACATCCATACCCAGATCGAGCCAGGTCTTGAATTGCTGATCGAAGGCGCTCTTGTAGGCCAGATAATTCTTGAGGGTCAGCTGGAAGTATTTTTCGAAAAACTCGCCCAACAAATTGTCGCCGTAGCGAATGACCAGCTCCAGCACCGGCACCGGTAGGAGCACGTTTTGGCGGCGGGCGGACTCCAGCACCACCTGGGTCAGAATGAAGGCCGTGACATCCTCATTGGTCTTGGCATCCAGGACCTGAACCTGCCGCCCGGCCTTGATGAAATCGGCCACCTCGTTGATGGTCACGTACTTGCTTTCTTCGGTGTCGTAAAGACGCCGGTTGGCGTATTTTTTGAAAATTTTGACCTGCTCCACGTGTGGTTCCCCTTTTGTGCAATGCACTATTAGGACTTGACTTTTTCCGACCAACGGCAGTAGTTTTACTAGTAACACGAAAGCGTTCAGACCGGCAAACGTTTCTTTCGTTTTTCCTTCATCGCAACCGTTGCCGTTAAGAGTTGAAGGTTGCAGCGGGCGGCAAATGCGCCCAACCCCAGCGCCGCAAGCCCTGTTCGATGGAGCAAACGATGACCCCCACCCCCCAAACCACCCACAAAATAAACGTGGACAACCTTCTGACGCTGATGGGGTCCACCCCGGCCGACAATCACGAGGGCCATCAGACCGCGATTCCGCTGGTCAGCAACCTCGCCGGCAGCTACACCCGGGCCGTTTTCCGGTGGCAGCGCATGCTGGATGGCATCAGCCGCTACCCGCTGAGCTGGGGCCCCTGGGCGCTGGGGGCGGCCTGGCAAAGCCAGCTGCTCAAATACAGCTTCATCGATCCGGTACGGCTGTGGGCCAAAATTTCGGTTTCCACCGGTCGCAACCCCGACGTCTATGCCGAGCAAAACGACCGCATCGAGGCCACCTATGCCGGTTTGCTGGCCAATTTTTGCGGATTTTTCATCGAAAACGAACGCTTTGACCGCGACAAAGCCCGACGGGTGGCCGCAAGCCCCGAGGGAATCGCCTGGCTGCAGGCGGTGGTCCAGGACTTCGCCTGGCTCGAGCGGGCCTACAACTCCCGTGGCCTGACGGGGCTGATGGCCTTGAAGGACCTTTTGAAGTGCCTGCTCATGCTGGTTACCGAGACCCCGCTGAAAAACGAGCCGCTGCCTTTCCGCAAAATCGACCCCGCCGACAACACCCCTTACGACTTCAGCGACTACCTCGATCAGCTCCAGATCCGATTTGAAAACCTCCATGCCGAAAAGGCCTTCGATTACCGCGCCTACGGCGAAATCACCACCCAGGGCAAACTCGGCTACTCGCCGTACGAGACGGTGGCCCACTCCCGGCAGCACTCGGTCAGCCTGCGCCACTACCCCCTGCCGCCGGGAGTCGCCCCCAACGGCAAAGCGCTCTACATGAACACGCCCCTGATCAACAAGCCGGAAATTTTCGATCTGGGCCCCGGCAAATCGGTTATCGCCGGAATGCTGGCGGAAGGCTTCGCCATCTACCTGGTGGACTATGGCAACCCGGGACCCGAGGAGACGAATCTGGGACTGGATTTTTACGCCAAGGAAATCCACGACCGCTATCTCGATCTGATCACCCAGCGCCACCCCGCAAGCGAGATCTGCGCCATGTGCTACTGCATGGGCGGCACCCTTTTTCTGCCCTACCTCGCCC
>JASFIY010000064.1:0-7837 GCA_050122415.1 Desulfobacteraceae bacterium | reverse complement strand
TTTGCGATCGCCCCCATTAAGTGGTAAGGGAAGACGTTTCGCGCTGGCGGCCCGCCCCGGCCGCCCACCAATCGGTTGCAGCCATGACCCTGGACTGGTTTCAAAACCGGCGGATCTGCGACGCCCTGGACGGGCTGCGCGACGGGCTGTCCCACTTTTCCGGACCCAGCCGCGCGGCGGTGATCTTCGCCGTGCGTCCCGAGGACCCCCTCCGTATTTTGGACCCTCAAAACCTCCTGCACGGCCACGAACTCAAGTTCAAGGAGCTCTACCTGGACAGCGACGCGTGGCGGCGGCTGCCCGCCGGCTTCGATCAGATGTCCCTGACCGGCCAGACCTACCCGGTCAAAAATCTCGACCTGGCCGGACTGATTTCCTACGGCGGCCGGTCGCCGGCGGTTTTCTACCAGATGTGGTTCACCGAGCACCACCTGGACATGTGCGCCATCGGCCCCACCGAGCGCTGGCTGGAGCACGCCGCCTGGCGGCTGTCCACCGATTTGAGGCCCGAAAATTTCTACTACACCGGCATATCGGGCTATTTCCTGCGGGAGTACGCCGCCCATGCGGTGCGCGACCACATCGTGGACCAGCTCAACATCCTGCTGGGCTGGGACACCCTGCTGCGGGTCTACCCCATTCTGGACGCGGTCCTGGGAATTTCCAAAACCCGCGAGGAGGGCGCCTGGCCCCGGGGGCAGATCGTCTTCGTGGAGCCCACAACCATCGAGCGGCTGGCTTTCATCGCCCGCTTTCCCCGGCTGGAGCGCCCCTCGCTGCAGAATTTCAAGCATGTCCGCAAGACCCTGCTGGCGGTGGAAGGCAGCCCCCGCAAACTGGTCTCCGACGGGGTCAGCATCTTCGGCATCGCCGCCGGTCCCCTGCCCCAATGCCGCATCACCGCCGACTACCGCGGAGGGCACGGGTTCCTGCGCTTCGGCGGTGAGCCGGTCTGCAGTTTCATCGACGGCAACTTCCGCTCCACCACCTACAAGGCCAACCTCGTGCAGCTGGAGGAGATGCTGCTGGAGTCCCCCCTGGAGCCGGACGACGGCAACCGGCTTTTCAAGATCGCCGCCAACATCGTGCACCACGCCCAGGAGCAGAAGTTCGGCTGCACCCTGGTGCTGGATCTCAACCCCGCCCCGGTGGCCATTTCCGGTCAGGACCTGGAAGGACCGCTGGACCTTCGCCAGGAGAGCCTGCTGGACTTGACCCGGTCCCTGGCCAGAATGGACGGGGCCCTGCAGATCGGCGCCGACCTGCGGCTGCACCGCTTCGCCTGTCTTTTGGACGGTCGGGCGCTGACCGAGGAAAACCGCGCCCGGGGCGCGCGCTACAACTCAGCCCTGCGGTTTTCGGCCGAACACCCCCGTCTGATGGTGGTGGTGGTGTCCGCCGACCACCCGGTTTCCCTGATCTGCGAGGGGGTCGAGCTCAACGTTCAGTGCGAGTGGAAGCCGGTTTCCGGTTGCACTCCCCAGCCGCCCAGCCTGGCGGACTGGGTGGCCCGGGGGCTGAAAGCCTGAACCGCTCTCAGGGCTCCCCTTGGGCGCGCAGCATCACGGGAAAGGGGTCCCCGTCGATCAGAAGCCTCAGCCGGTTGTGAACGTCCCGGCAGAGTTCCACCCGGTGGTTGGATCCGCCGGCAAGGGCCGGGTGGGCGGCCCGCAGCTTGGGGAAGTCCAGTCTTTCCAGGGCGAGGCGCAGGGTCTCCAGCGCCCCGGCGAGGGCCTCGGCGTGCTCGGCGGACCGCAGACAGGCCGCCAGGCTGCGTTCGTACTGCCGTTTGATCTCGGTTTGAATGCAGCGTCGGGCAAGGTCCAGCCGGATGGACCCGGGAAGCGGAAGGTTGAAGTTCTCTTGTTTCACCGCACGACCTCCACTACTGTTTGAGATGATTTCATGCACCGCCGTATAGCGCTGACGACAACCCCCCGGGAAGCTGCCGCCCGGAGCCTGTACCTCCCCATGGCCGCCCGCAAGCTGGGCATACCCGCAGGGGAAATCAGCGCCGTTCGGATAACCCGTCGATCCATCGACGCCCGCTCCCGGCGCATTCGGGTGAATTTGGAACTGGAGGTTTCCACCGACCCCGCCGGCTTCGCTCCGGCGGCCACGCAGCTCGACTACCCCAGCGTCCACGGCAAACCGCCGGTGCTGGTGGTCGGCGCCGGCCCGGCGGGGCTCTTTGCAGCCCTGCGCCTGGTGGAGCTGGGATGCCGGCCGATCATCATCGAACGCGGCCGCGAGGTGGCAACCCGCCGCAAGGACATCGCCCGCCTGCTGCGGCGGCACGCATTGAACCCCGACTCCAATTACGGCTTCGGCGAAGGCGGGGCCGGGGCCTTCTCGGACGGCAAGCTCTACACCCGCTCGCACAAGCGCGGAGATGTGCGGCGGATCCTGACCCTTTTGCACCACCACGGGGCCGCGGCGGAAATTCTCTTCGAAGCCCAGCCGCATATCGGCTCCAACAAGCTGCCCGGGATCATCCAAAACATCCGCGGGACCATCCTGGCGGCCGGGGGTGAAATTCATTTCGAGACCCCGCTGACGGAATTCATCATCCGCGCTGGAAAACTCCTCGGGGTCAGGACCCGCGGGGGTCAGGCTTTCAAGGCGGCCGCGACCATCCTGGCCACCGGCCATTCGGCCCGGGACATCTACCACGGCCTGCACCGGAGCGGGATTGCCATTGCAGCCAAGGCCTTTGCGATGGGCGTCCGGATAGAGCACCCCCAGGCGCTGATCGACCGCATCCAGTACCACGGACAGCCGCGCGGGCCCTATCTGCCCCCGGCCACCTACCGCCTGGTGACCCAGGTGGATGGCCGCGGCGTCTACTCCTTCTGCATGTGCCCGGGGGGGTTCATCGTCCCGGCCGCCACCCGTCCCGGTGAGGTGGTGGTCAACGGCATGTCCTTCGCCAAACGCAATTCCCCCTTCGCCAACGCCGGCGTGGTGGTCGAAATCCGGTTGGCGGACCTCCCCGGCCTGGACACCGCCCCCGAGCTGGCGGGTCTGCACTACCAGGCGGGACTGGAACGGGAGGCCTTCCGGCAGGACGGTCGGCAGGGCCAGACCGCCCCCGCCCAACGCCTGACCGATTTCGTGGCCGGCCGGTACTCCAGCGACCTGCCGCAAAGCTCCTACCTGCCCGGGGTGGCGTCCTCTCCGCTGCACGACTGGCTGCCGGCTCCCATCACCACCCGTCTACAGCAGGGTTTCAGGGTTTTCGGCCGGCAGCTCAAGGGTTTTCTGTCCCGGGAGGCGGTTTTACTGGCGGTGGAATCCCGCACCTCATCGCCGGTCAGGATACCGCGCCGCCCCGACACCCTGGAGCACCCGCAGGTCCAGGGGTTCTACCCTTGCGGCGAGGGGGCGGGTTATGCCGGCGGCATCGTCTCGTCGGCCATTGACGGGGAACGCTGCGCCGAAAAAGCGGCGGCGGCGGTGAGCCGCACCCAAGGCGATACAAGCCGGCACCGGCGGCAGCAGCCCGGGTGCGGACGTGAACAACCGGGACGGGTGCGGTGAGGGGCTGGGGATGGGGATCGCAAAGACCGTGGCGAGCGGCGGATCCGCTTTCCGGGCCTTCGCAGGTCGGCGTCGAGCGGCGTCTATTGCGCAATGACGGCGTAGACGCCCCGCTCCAGCCGCTGTATTTTTTTTATCTTGCTCAGACGGAAGACGATGTTGCGCAGCTTTTTGTCCGGATAGAGGGTCTTGGTCTTGATGTCGGCAAAGCTGATCCCCTCCGGCGACGCCGCGATGATCTCCAGCACCCGGTCGGAGGCCGTCAACGGCGCATCACCGCCGGCGGCCAGGACTTGCCCGGCTTTGGCGCGCCTTGCGCCAAGGACCGAACCCTGGATAAGGCCCTCCAGCTGATCGAGTTTGGCATTGAGCTTATCGATGTCTTTTTTGGTCGGGATCTGGTAGTGCTGCAGCGCAAACTTCACCACCGCATTGAAACTGACCGGCTTTGATTTCTTGGCAGCCATTGGCAACCTCCTCATTTGGGGTGGCCGTGATCGACGGCGACCCGCGGCACTTGTAAAATCAGGCAGAAAAAACACCGCGCCCCCACCGGCTTCCGGATCCACTCGTCAGGTCGCTATATCTGCTCGCGGAGCGGAAGCCTGGGAATCCAGCACCCGGAAAATCCGGCTGCGATCAGGCGTCAACTGGTGGCCTTGTTTCCTGCCTCACCTCAACATTAACGTCCAAACCGATAATATGAGTGAATGAAAAAAAGTCAAGCGACCGTGACGCAACAAGTCAAGTGCCGCGTTCGGGTGAGGGGCGCCGCGTTTTGGGTTTTACTTTTACCGCGGAATCGATTACGGTAACCCCCGTTGCGACATTGCTGTTTTGAGTATCCACCAACCGCATCTACCCGCAGCCGAGTGATCCGATGCAACCGACACCCGAAGCGGTCCTGTCCCCCTGGGAGCCGGGGGTTTTCAGCCTGAGCGTTTTTGGGCTGGTCGTTCTGGCCCTGGTGGCCGTGCTCCTTTTCCTCTCCTCCTGGCTGGGTCGCCCAAAAACCGGCCGAGAAAAATCACGTGCTTACGAAAGCGGCATCATTCCCACCGGGTCGGCGCGGCTGCGCTATCCGGTGCCGTTTTATCTGGTCGCCATTTTTTTCCTGCTGTTCGACGTTGAAGGGGCCTTTATTTTCTCCTGGGCCGCGGCCTGGGAGCAACTGGGCTGGGAGGGGTGGCTGCAGATCTCCTTTTTCATCATCATGCTGCTGCTGGGCCTGGCCTACATCTGGCGCAAGGGAGGGTTGGAGTGGGGGCCGAGAGCCCACAAGAACGCCGAGAGCGACTGCTGAAACACGCCGACCTGCTGATCAACTGGGCCCGCAAGAACAGCCTGTGGCCCATGTTTTTCGGCCTGTCCTGTTGTTTCGTCGAGGAGGCCACGGCCTTCACCGCACGCTATGACCTGGCGCGCTTCGGCGCCGAGGTCCTGCGCCCCTCGCCGCGCCAGGCGGATCTGCTGATCATCTCGGGCACCGTTTTCAAGAAAATCGCCCCGGTGGTGCTGCGCCTATACGAGCAGATGGCCGAACCCCGCTGGGTGATCTCGATGGGCTCCTGTTCCAATTGCGGCGGCATGTACGACGCCTACAGCGTGGTCCAGGGGGTCGACCAGATCTTGCCGGTGGATGTCTACATTCCCGGCTGCCCGCCCCGTCCGGAGGCGGTGATCAAGGGGCTGGTGGTCCTCCAGGAGAAAATCATGCGCGAGGAGCGCCCGGCGGCCGCGGTGTTTCACCTCAGGGGCGGCAGCCAGGGCACCGCCACGCCGGTTCGGGTCGACGGCCTGACCAAAAGCCGCGACCCCCGCGGCCCGGGCATGACCGGCAGCGCCATCCGCGGCAGCGACGCGACCCCGTCGGCTTTTTTCGACAGCCGCAGCGACCTCATGTGGACCCCGCCGGCCCCGTCCATCACCCTGACGGCGGAGCAGCAGACCCTGGCCGCGGAGATGCGGGCGCGCTTCGGCGACGCCATCCGCCCGGCCCCCCGGAGCAGCGACATCCCCACCTTCGAAATTCCCGCCGGCCGGCTCAAAGAGGTGTTGCGCTATCTTAAAACCGAGGCCCATCCGCGCTTCCGCCGGCTGGACGACCTCACCGCGGTGGACGAATCCGCCCGCCGGCGTCCGGCGGGCGACGCCGATTTCACCCTCGTCTACCAGCTGCTGTCCTTTGAGCCCGCAGGCCGGCTGCGGCTCAAGGTGCCCCTGAAGGGCGACGCCCCCCACTGCCCCACGGTGACCGACATCTGGCCCTCGGCCAACTGGTACGAGCGCGAGGTCTTCGACCTGATGGGCGTGCACTTCGACGGCCACCCCAACCTGCGCCGGCTGATCATGCCCCACGACTGGCAGGGCCACCCGCTGCGCAAGGGCCACCCCGGGCGCGCCACCGAAATGCCGCCCTATACCCGCATCGATGCCGTCCGCCACCAGCCCCTGGACGCCGGCTTGTTCGTCAAGGAGAAAAGCGGCCAGCGCCTGCTGCTCAACGTCGGCCCGCACCACGTCAGCACCCACGGGCTGCTGCGCTACATCCTGGAGCTGGACGGGGAGCAGATCACGGCCCTTGAGATGGACATCGGCTACCACCACCGGGCGGCCGAAAAAATCGCCGAACGCCAAACCTGGCACCAGTTCATCCCCTATACCGACCGCGTGGACTACCTGGCCGGAGCCGCCAACAACCTGCCCTACGTGATGGCGGTGGAAACACTGGCCGGGATCACGGTGCCCGAACGCGCCCAGGTGATCCGGGTGCTGATCAGTGAACTCTTCCGGCTGAGCAACCACCTGGTCTGGTTCGCCACCTTCGCCCACGACCTGGGCGCCATGGGGCCCAATTTCTACGCCTTCCGCGAGCGCGAGATGATTCTCGACATCGTGGAAGCCATCACCGGCGGCCGCTTGCACCCCTCCTGGTTCCGGATCGGCGGGGTCGCCGCCGACCTGCCGGCCGGGTGGCGCGCACCGCTGGAGGCCTTCGTCCGGATCTTCCCCGAGCGACTGCGGGAGTACGAGACCCTCACCACCCGCAACCCCATTTTCCGCGCCCGCACCGAGGGCATCGGCCGGATCTCGCTGGCGGAGGCCATCGACTGGGGGGTCAGCGGGCCCAACCTGCGCGCCTGCGGGCTGGCCTGGGACCTGCGCAAACAGTTCCCCTACTCGGGCTACGAGAACTTCACCTTCGAAATTCCCACCGCCACCGAGGGCGACTGCTACGCCCGCTACCAGGTGCGGCTGGAGGAGATGCGCCAGAGCCTGCGGATCATCGCCCAGGCGGCGGCCCTGATGCCCGCCGGCCACCACGTCAGCGACGACTACCGCTACGTCATCCCCCGCCGCGAGGACATGCTGCACGACATCGAGAGCCTGATCCACCACTTCGTCAACGTCACGCGCGGGCCGTGCATCCCCCGCGGTGAGGCCTACGCGGCCTGCGAAATTCCCCGCGGCGAGCAGGGTTACTACGTGGTCAGCGACGGCCTGGGCTACCCCTACCGGCTGCACATCCGCGCGCCGGGCTTCGCCAATGTGCAGGTCATGCCACAGCTGGCGGTGGGCGCCAGCATCGCCGACCTGATCGCCGTCATCGGGTCACTGGACTACATTCTGCCGGACATCGACCGATAGGACGCCGCATGCTGCCGACATCCCTCACCGAAGCGCTCAAGGCCAAGATCACCGCCGCCGCCCACCCGCGCGAGCTGGTGGTGGACGTCATGCTGGCGCTTCAGGCGCACGCCGGCTACCTCAGCGACGAGGCGGTGGCCGCGGCGGCCGAGCTGCTCCAGATGACGCCGCTGGAAATCGAGGAGCTGGCCACCTTCTACACCTTCATCTACCGCGAGCCCGTGGGGCGCTATGTGATCCACGTCTGCGACAGCTTGATCTGCTGGATGAACGGGTCCGACTCGCTGGCCGGGCATCTCTCCCGCCGGCTGGGGATCGCCATGGGAGAAACCACCGCCGACGGCCTTTTCACCCTCCTGCCGGTTTGCTGCATCGGCTACTGCGACCGCTCGCCGGCGATCTTGGTCAACCAGCGGGTCTACGGCCCGTTGACGCCGGAAAGCCTCGACGCCCTGCTGGAACGGCTGAAAAGCGAAAGTCAGGAAACCGCAGCGGCGGAGGCGGCCCCATGAGACCGGCGAAGCCCCCGCATCCCCAGGTGCTTTTTCGCAACCGGCAGCCGGACCGGATCGCGACCCTCGCCGAATATCGCCACAGCGGCGGCTACGAGGCGCTCCAGACCGCGCTCGAAACCCTCCAGCCCCGGGCG
>JASFIY010000063.1:0-7896 GCA_050122415.1 Desulfobacteraceae bacterium | reverse complement strand
ATAAAAAGGGCTGTCAGCGGTAGATAAAAGAGCGCGGCATCCACGCCAAGAACGAGTAGCGCCAGTACTATTCGATACGCACCGCGCATGGGTCGAGCCGTCTAAAGCAGGGTAGTCCAAAAGAAGCGGCCAATCGATAAAGCACGAGAATTGGCCGCCGAACTGTGTTGTGCGCCCGTGGGTCAACCATCCGGGCTTTGTAGGGGATGACGTATTGATTTTATTTGGTGGAGCTGAGGGGGCTCGAACCCCTGACCTCATGACTGCCAGTCATGCGCTCTCCCAGCTGAGCTACAGCCCCTGACGAAAAGGCTCTGTTACCGGTGATCGCTGAAATTGTCAATCTTTTTTTTTATCCCGGCATTCACGGCCAGCAAGATCAGCGGGTTTGGTCCCATTCAGCCTCTGACGGCGGCCGCCGGCGCGGGCTCGGGGACGTTCCGCAGTCGTTTGTTTCATATCGAATTTGTTGACAAAAAAAGAGATTCTGCATAAGATCGAGACGATTTTTTAACCGTTGCCGCAGGTGCGCCTGCAAAAACAAAAGATTGCCCCATGACGATCAAAGGTGATGTGAAGAACCGGTTGCGGTTTGAATCCCGGACCGCGCCCCCCGCTGCGAGGTTCAGTCCAAAGCCGAGAGACACGCAGAGTTTTTTCGAGGATTTCGATGCCGCCGAACTCTATTGCCCCCGCTGTGGCCAGGCCGTCCCGGTCGTAAAACGGCTGTTTTTGATTCTTCCGGAAGGGGACCGCTACGAATACCGGTGCCGCTTTTGCGGCACCACGGTGGGCACCAAGATCGAGCGCTCCGGGCGCCCCGGTATAGTGATCAAATAACCGAACCCCAACATACCCTGGCCGGTTGTGCCGCAAGCGCAGCCAGCGTGCCTGTTGGCGAAACGGCCGAAGTTCCGACTGCAGCCGTTTCAGGCGCTATTTTCAGCCGCCAGGGCATCACACGCCCCTTAACCCGCCCGAAAAACCGCTGCCAGGCCCGATCCGCGGGGGCGGCCCCAACGTGGGTCAAGGTTTTGCCGCCGCCGGCCGCCTCCTCCCACCGGTGAACCGCAACGGCTTGGCACGCGGTGTTGCCTCAACGGCGCGGGCATTTAAACTTTACTCCATCTCGTCGATAAATACTGAATTAAAGGTGAAACCACATGTTGAGACTCATGCGCGATTACGCGACCAGTTGGTTGATCAAGGTCTTGTTGGGTGCGATTGTTATCGTCTTTATTTTCTGGGGGGTGGGCAGCTTCCAGGAGCGACGCGCGGGGCGGGTGGCGCTGGTCAACGGCCAACCGATCGACGTTGCCTCCTTCAACCGCGCCTACAACAACCTGATTGAACAATACCGCGGGCGCTTTGGCGGCAACCTCACCGATGAGATGCTCCAGATGTTCGGGGTCAGAAAACAGGCCCTGGAGGCCCTCGTCAACCAAAAACTGCTGCTGCAGGAAGCGCAGAAACGGGAATTCCACGTTTCCGAAGACGAATTGGCCGCGGCCATTCGTCAAATTCCGGCCTTCCAGCAGGCCGGCAGCTTCGACCCCCGCCGCTACAACGCGCTGCTGACGCAGTTGCGTTTAAGTCCCGAAGAGTTCGAGGCCCAGCAAAAGGAAGCCATGATCATCGAGCGGCTGCGGGCCTTTGTCCTGGACCATGTGAAGGTCTCCGAGGCCGAGGCCCGCGCCTGGTACGATTGGCAGAATGCCGAGGTGAATCTCGACTATGTGCGCTTCACTCCGCAGTCCTATGGTGACATCGAATTAACGGACGACGCGCTCCAAGCATACTACGATCAGCATCAGCAAAACTACCAGACCGAGCCGCAGGTCAGGGCCTCCTACCTGGCCTTTAAATTCGACGCCTACAACGACCGTGCGTCGGTGGCCGATGACGAACTGCAGGAATACTACGACCTGCACCGCAGCGAGTTTGAGCAGGCGGAGACCGCCGAGGCGCGCCATATTCTGTTCAAACTGGATGCCGGCGCCTCCGCGGAGGAGGCCGCCAAGGTGGAGCAAAAGGCCCGGGAGGTTCTGAAGCTGGCGCGATCAGGTCGGGATTTTGCGGAACTGGCCAGGCAATACTCCCAAGGCCCGTCCAAAGATCAGGGCGGGTTTTTGGGGGCCTTCACCCGCGACGCCATGGTCGCCCCCTTCGCGGAGAAGGCCTTTTCCATGAAAGCCGGTGAAATCAGCGAGCCGGTGCGCACCGAATTCGGTTGGCACATCATCAAGCTGGAGAAGATCACGCCGGCTTCGGTCCAGAGCCTGGATCAGGCCAAAGCCGGTATCCTTCAGAAGCTCAAAGCCGAGCGGGCCAAAAGTCTGGCCTATGATGACGCCGAGGCGGCCTACGAGGCGTCACGGGATGGCGAGGATCTTGCCGAACTGGCCAAACGCCTGAATCGCCCGGTTCAAACCACCGGTTTTTTCACGCGCCAGGGGACTGAAATCGATCTCGAGGAGTCCGCCCGCTTTGCGGCCGAAGCCTTCGAACTGGCGCCGATGGCGGTCAGCGATATCCAGGATTTCGCTGATGGCTACTACCTGCTGCAGACCACCGAAAAAAAACCGGCCCAGCCGCAGCCGCTGGAGACCGTGGCGGCAGCTGTCCGTTCCGATCTCCTGAAAGAAAGACAGGCCGAACAGGCGGCCAAGGACGCCGAAGCTTTCCTGGCGGAAGTCAGGGGAGGAAAATCGTTCGCCCAGGCGGCCACGGAGTTCAACCTTTCGCCGCTGGAAACCGGTTTTTTCAAACGCAATGCCGCCATCCCCGAGATTGGCTACGAGCAGGATCTCTCCGCGGCGGCCTTTGAGCTGAACGCCCAAAACCCGCTGCCGGAAAATGCCATCAAGGGCGCCGAAGGGGTTTATGTGATCCGTTTCAAAGCCCGCAAGGCGCCGGAAGCCGATGGGTTCCAGGCCGAACAGGCGGACATCGAAGCGATGCTCCTGCAGCAGAAAAAATCCAAGGTCTTCAATGAGTGGCTGGGGCAGATCAGGAGCCGAAGCGACATCAGCTATGAGGAGAACTACCGGGAGTAGGGGGTAGTGGCTGCTGAAAACAGCGTCCTGCGCCGGCCGTGCTGCCTGTGGCCGGCGCGCGTAAACCACCCTTTTGTGGGAGGGGCACCCAATGGGATTCTTGAGGCAAAAACCGCAAAGCAGCGTCCATTTCGCCATGAAAAAATGCCCGGAGTGCCTGACCGAGTTGCCGCTCGAGGCCACGCGCTGCGAGGCTTGTCGGCGAAAGGTCGGTCCGGTCACGGCCTACGGGCACGCCAAAAAACCAATTGACTGGAAGGCCTACGGCCTCTGTCTGCTGGCCTGGTCCGCGCTGGGCATTTATGTCTGGTGGGCCTTTCTGAAATGAAGACCCAAACCACGAGGAATTTCCCATGGCGACATTGTCCCAGACGGAAAAAGAGCGCTTGCTGCACCTGGCAAGGTCGGCCATCGAAACCTGGCTCGACACGGGGGCATCCCCCCCGCCGCCGGCGGATCTGACCCCGTTGCTGCGGCAAAAACGGGGATGCTTCGTCACCCTGCACAAGCACGGGGCGCTGCGCGGCTGCATCGGCACCCTTGAACCGGTCAAAGCCCTGGGGGCCTGCGTGGTTGAAAACGCCATCAATGCGGCTTTCTGCGATCCGCGCTTCGCCCCTTTGGAGTCGGCCGAATTGCCGGTGGTGGAGATTGAAATCAGTGTTCTCAGCCCGCCTCGGGAACTGGATTTTCAGGACCCCGAAGGGTTGAAAAAGCAGCTCGTGCCCGGCCAACACGGGGTCATTCTCAGCCGCGGGGGGTGTCGTGCGACGTTTCTGCCGCAGGTATGGCAGCAGCTGCCCGCCGTCGAGAACTTCCTCACCCACCTCTGTCAGAAGGGCGGTATGCCAGGCGACTGCTGGAAAGACCGCGCCACGCGGGTATCGGTCTACGAGGTGCAACATTTCAAGTGAAGCCGGCACCTCCGGCGATTTTTCGGCCAGGGGCGGCGCAGACCGTCTTTCGTCTCCGGCATCAGCGGGCGATCATGGCCCGCATCATATCACCGGCGTTTTGGGCATGATCCGCGATGGAGCCCACAATCTCCGCCAGCCGGACCATATGGAACACCGTGATGGGATCGGTTTCGATCTGAAAGATTCTCAACTTCAGATGGTCTTCGGCCTCATCGGCCAGGCGTTCCTGCTCCCTTAGGGTGCGGACGATTCTTTTAACGACCATCCGCTGATTTTCAGAATAGCTGCTGAAGTACTTGCGTGCTTCGGCCACCATCCTGCTGAGCTCATCCACCGGGTCGATAACCGCATCCACCAGCAGAAGAAAATCCTTTTCGAGCTTCCCGGGAACGCCGGGCTCGAGCCTGAAGGAAATCCAGTTCAGGGCATCTTCCAGCGCATCCAAAACGCTGTCCTGTTCGCCCAGGTAGCGGAAGAGGGTGAATTTGTCCACCTGCAGGATCGCCCCTTTGGGGATATGGCCACGGATGCGGCGCTTGATGGCATCGGCCTGGCTTTCGATCCGGGCGACCTCTTTGCGCAATTCCTCGAAGGAATCGCATTTCTGGACGAGGAGACACTCGATGGCGTGCTGGAAGATCCAGGCGCATTCTTTGACCTTTTCCGCGTGCTCCTCCAGACCGCTGAAAGGCGACGTCATGAACATCGAAACGAAGGGGATCCGCATCACCGTCTCCTCAGATGAAAATCCGTAGCAGCTTGAAAATCACCATACTGGTGAGGGCTGAAGCCGGGACCGTTAGGACCCAGTAGACCATAATTTGAACGACTACACCAAAGTTAACCGCCTCCATGCCGCGCGCAAGACCCACGCCCATGACACCGCCCACCGCCGCGTGGGTCGTGGACACCGGCAGTCCCAGCTTGGAGGCCACCAGGACGGTGGTGGCGGCCGCGAAATCCACACAGAAGCCGCGGGTGTTGGTCAGCGTCGTGATCTTCTTGCCGATCGTATGCATCACCCGGTGCCCGGCCATGGCGATCCCGCAGGCGATTCCGACACCGCCGAAAAACAGCAGAAAAACCGGAACCGGAACCTGGGTGCCGACATTTCCGGTCTTGACCAAAAAATAGATGACCGCCACCGGTCCGATGGCGTTGGCGACGTCATTGGCGCCCTGGGCGAGGGCCACGTAGCAAGAGGTTCCGATCTGGATTCGGCGGAAGATCTCCTCCACCCCGCTGCGGTGGTCTCGGATGTAACGTCGGATCAGCCCTTTGCCGGCCATTCCGAAAAATACGGCCAGCAGCAGGGCCAGGAGCACGGCCATGGGGGTGCCGATGGCGATCTTGCTGCCCAGCGGGGTTTTGAAGAGGAACGAGAGGGCGACCACAAAAACGCTGGCGCCGATAAACCCGGGCGAGAGCCTGATCGCCGAGTGAAATGCGTCCTCCCGGGAGAGGATGAACTTCAGGATGATCTTGAACATGGCGATGGCGATGATCAGGCTGAAAACCGGTGAAATGATCCAGCTCAGGACCACCGCCGTGAGCTTGCCCCATCGAATGCTGTCCATGCCCCCGGCCATGATGCCGAAGCCGATCATGGCCCCGACAATGGAGTGGGTGGTCGAGACCGGGAGGGATTTCCAGGTGGCGAAACTGACCCACAGGGCGGCAGCCAGCAGTGCGGACAGCGCACCGATAAGCGCCAGGTGGGGATCGGTCAGGATCTCGGTGGAGACGATGCCCTTGCGGATGGTGTCGGTCACGTGGGAGCCGATAAAAACCGCGCCCACCACGTTGAGGATCCCGGCGATGAAGATCGCCTGGCGGATGGTGATGGCCTTGGCGCCCACCGCGGAAGCCATGGAGTTGGCGACATCATTGGCGCCGATGTTCCACGCCATGTAGAAGCCAAACGTAAACCCGACTATCAGGATGTAGTATTCCGTCGTCATCGAAATTTCGAGCCGGGTTTCCCTCTGGCCGGCGCGTGTCAGCCGGTGCGCCCCCGCCCCAAGACGATCGACCGGGGCCGGATGGCATCCGGTCATTCTCGCCGCCGGATTGCCATCGGCCGCGGCTGCGCCCAGGGCGGCGACTTGCCGGGTGCATGCCAAGGCGCCCTTTCAAACTGGGTGGGCTTAACACGCGGGGGGCGAAAAATAAACCCCCAAAACCCAGCGCGAATTTTTCCCCCATGGCGCGCAGCGCATGGCTGCGGTTTACCCGCCGAAGGCCGCAGCCGGGCGCCGGCTATTTTCAGCGGGCGGCCGCAATACGGTTGAATTCCCGGCCGGTGCACTTATCTTGTCCGCCAAGCGCTCCGGCCTTCGGCGGCTGCCCGCGGGCAGGTGCGCGTTTTCGGCACCACCTTAAAGTCTGCGGCAGGTCTAACGTCCCGACCGGATTCCGCTGAGCGCCGAAACACCTTCTCACAAGGAGTCGTCATGTCCCTCATGTCATCTGCAGGCCGACCCCTCAAGGCGAAGCGTTGGCCGCTGGTTTTTTTTCTTGCCCTTTTGTTGGTGGGGTTGCCGGGGTCCCCTGCGGGCGAGGCTGCGGGCCCCGGCTGGCCCCACGAAACCAGCGACCTGGCCCCGGACCCGGAGGTGACTTTCGGTCGCCTGCCCAACGGTTTCCGCTATGTCCTGATGCCCAACCGAACCCCGCGCGGGCGGGTCAGCATGCACCTCAACATTCAATCCGGGTCCTTGCAGGAAACCGACGCGCAGCAGGGGCTGGCCCACTTTCTGGAGCATATGCTGTTCAACGGCTCCACCCATTTCCCGCCCGGAGAGCTGGTGAAGTACTTCCAGAGCATCGGGATGCAGTTCGGGCCGGATGCCAACGCCCATACCGGCTTTGACGAGACCGTCTACGACATCCTGCTGCCCGAAGGCAACCGCGCCGACATCGAAAAGGGTCTTTTGGTGCTGCGCGATTACGCCGATGGGGCGCTGCTGCTGCCGGCCGAAATCGACCGCGAGCGCAAGGTCATTCTGGCGGAAAAGCGCACCCGCGACAGCGCCGCCTACCGGACGTTCGTCGCTTCTTTTCAATTCTCGTTCGGCGATGCGCGCATCGCCCGACGGCTGCCCATCGGGACTGCGGAGGTCATCGAAAAAGCCGGCCGGGCGGAGCTCAAGGACTACTATGAAACCTGGTACCGGCCCGAGCGCATGGTTCTCGTGATGGTCGGGGACTTCGACCCGGCGACGGCCACCGCGGCCATCCAGGAGCGCTTTGCCAGTCTCGCCGCCCGCCGCGCCCCCCGGGCTGATCCCGATCCCGGCCGGCCGGAGCACAGCGGGGAGCTTTTTTTCCACCATTTCGAAAAAGAGGCCGGAAAAACCCGGGTGAGCATCGAGGTGCTCAGCCGAGGCGATGAGCAGCGGGATACCGTCGCCCTGCGCCACCGCGAACTGCTGGAGGAGTTGGCCGACCGGATGGTCCAGTACCGGCTCGACGCCCTCCTGAGTGAGCCCGACACCCCCTTTACGGCCGCGCGCGTGGGCTCCGGGCGGTACCTGGGATATTTCGATTACGCCGAAATATCGGCCGACTGCGACCCGCAAAAATGGGCCGACGCCCTTTCCCGGCTTGAACAGGTCCTGCGGCAGGCCCTGGTTCACGGGTTTACCGGCGCCGAACTCGATCGCGTCCAAAAGGACTTTCAATCCGAGCTGGACAAGGCCCTGGAGCAAGCCGGCACCCGTGACAGCCGCGATCTGGCGCGCAGCATCATCCGCAGCGTCAACACCGGCCGGGTGTTCACCTCTCCCGGCCAGGAGAAAGCTCTGCTCTCCGATGCCGTTCGCTCGGCCACGCCCGATTCGGTCGCCGCCGCTTTCAGGGGCAACTGGCCCTCCGATCACCGGCTGGTGACGGTGACCGGCAACGCCCCGATCGGGGATACG
>JASFIY010000062.1:0-7954 GCA_050122415.1 Desulfobacteraceae bacterium | reverse complement strand
CGCCCGGGGTAAAGAAAGTCGCCGATCTGCCGATGGAGTGGCATGCGGCACTCGCTGAACAATCTCCCGGAGATGAACGATCTTGCGGCGGCCGGCGCATCCGGCGATACGGTGGCGGGTTGATTTTTCGGGTCAAGCACCTTAAAAGCGGGTTGAATTTCTCGGCTGTCGGCGGCGCGGGGCCCCCGCCGCCCTGAAAGCACCCCTTCAACCCGGGAGTAGGCATGAGCGCTGAACGTTACCGCAAATTTCTGACCGAAGCCATCCGGGCCGCGGCCCTGGCCGGCAGGGCGATCCTGGAAGTCTACGGCACCGATTTCCAGGTCACGGACAAGGCCGACCACACCCCGTTGACCCTGGCGGATCAGCGCGCGCACCGGATCATCAGCGCCGCCCTGAAGCCCCTGGGGCTGCCGCTGCTCAGCGAGGAGGGGCGCGAGATCCCCTGGCAAACGCGTTCGGCCTGGGACACCCTCTGGGTGGTGGACCCCCTGGACGGCACCAAGGAATTCGTCAAGCGCAACGACGAGTTCACGGTCAACATCGCCCTGGTTGAAAACCAGGCCCCGGTTCTGGGGGTGATCTACGTCCCGGTGGCCGGGACCCTGTATTTCGCCCAGCGGGAAATGGGCGCCTTCAAGCTGGCCGGCCTCGACTGCGGCAGCGATGCCCGCCTGGAGGGCTCTGCAACGCTGACGGCCTTTCTGCAAGACGCCCGGCGGCTGCCCCTTGCCGAGACCCCCGGGGGGGCCTACACCATCGCCGGCAGCCGCTCCCACGGCACCGGGGAGCTGGCGCGCTTTGTGGAGGACCAGCGCCGGCGCCACCCTGCGATTGAGTTCATCTCCGCCGGCAGCTCGCTCAAATTCTGCCTGGTGGCCGAGGGGAGGGCGGATATCTACCCGCGCTTCGGCCCCACCTCGGAGTGGGACACGGCCGCCGGTCAGGCCATCGTGACCGCCAGCGGCGGTTCGGTGGTGGCCCAGGAAACGGGCCGGCCGCTGGTTTACAACAAGCAGGATCTGCTGAACCCCTGGTTTTTGGCGTCCGGGCCGAATTGTGTTGATACGACGACAGCGCCGGCCGGCGATTCACTGTGAGCTGAAAGGAGCCGCACCCCATGTCAGAGCCTAAAACCGCAAGCCCCGCCGATGCGCCTGCGGCGCAGGAACCCTTTTCAGTCTGCCCCGCCGGCGAAGCCTTCCCGCTGCCCGGCGCGGCGGACTACCAGCGCGAATGGGAGCGCCTGGAGGCCCTCGCGGCCGAGGAGCGCGCCAAGGGCCGTGAAATCGTCGTGGTCATGGGCGTCGGCTTCGTGGGGGCGGTGATGGCCGGGGTGATCGCCGATTCCGTGGACCGCAAGACCGGCCAGCCCGGAAAGTTCGTGATCGGCATGCAGCGGCCCTCCAGTCGCTCCTTCTGGAAAATCCCCTACCTCAATCGCGGGGTGGCGCCGGTGGAGGCCGAAGACCCCGAGGTGGCGCCCCTGATCCGGCGCTGCGTCCTGGAGAAGAAAACCCTCACCGCGACCTTCACCTACGAGGCCCTCAAGCTGGCCGACGTGGTCGTGGTGGACGTGCAGTGCGACTACCACAAGCAGACTTTCGGCAACGTGCGCCAGGGCCATGCCGACATCGCCGCCCTGGAGGCCAGCCTGAAGGTCATCGGCGAGAAGATCGGCCCCGAGTGCATGGTCCTGATCGAAACCACCGTGCCGCCGGGGACCACCGAGTACGTGGCCTACCCGATCATCAAGAAGGCCTTCGAGCAGCGCGGGCTGAGCGGCGTGGAGCCTCTTTTGACCCACTCCTTCGAGCGCGTCATGCCCGGACGTCACTACGTGGCCTCGATCCGTGATTTCTGGCGGGTCTGCAGCGGCATCAGCCCCGCGGCGCGCGAGCGGGTGACCACCTTTCTCTCCGAGGTCCTGAACGTCGAAAAATTTCCCCTGACGGTCCTCGACCGCCCCATCGAGAGCGAAACCTGCAAGATCGTGGAGAATTCCTACCGGGCGACGATCCTCGCCTTTCTGGACGAGTGGAGCCTGTTTGCCGAGCGCAACGGCGTCGACCTCACCAAGGTGACCGAGGCCATCAAGGTCCGGCCGACCCACGCCAACATGATCTTTCCCGGCCCGGGCATCGGCGGCTACTGCCTGCCCAAGGACGGCGGGCTGGGGGTCTGGGCCTACAACACGTTGATGGGCTTCGAGGACGACATCTTCAAGATCACCCCGCTGGCCATCGACATCAACGACACCCGCTCGCTGCACGTGGCCCAGCTGGTGCGCGACGCCCTGCGCAACATGGGCCGGATCGTGGCGGCCTCCAAGATCGCCGTGTTGGGCGCCTCCTACCGTGAAGACGTGGGCGACACCCGCTACAGCGGCTCGGAGGTGATCGTGCGCAAGCTCACCGAGATGGGCGGGGAGGTCGTGGTCCACGACCCCTACGTCCAGCACTGGTGGGAGCTGGAAAAGCAGGACAGCTACCCGGCGCCGGGCCATTCCCTGGCCCGTTTCTTCCGCAACCAGGAAAAGCTCGCCGACACCCGCGTGGGCAAATCGCTGGAGGCCGCGCTGCAAGGCGCCGATGCGGTCGTGCTGGCCGTGCGGCACCAGGCCTACCGGGACCTGGACCCCGATCGGGTGGTGGCCATGATCGGCGCGCCGGCGGCGATCGTCGACTGCTTCGGCATGCTGAACGACGCGCACATCCGGCGCTACTTTGAACTCGGCTGCGAAGTCAAGGGCCTGGGCCGCGGGCATGTCAAGCGCATCAAGGACCAGGTCCGCAACCCATGCTGATGAATCGGATGGACATGAAGGATTTGCAGACAAACGCCGCGGCCTGCGGCGCGGCCCCCCACGGCGGTGAACTGGTCAACCTCCTGGTGGACGACGATCGGGCGGCGATTCTCAAGGAAATCGCCCTCAAGCTGCCCGACATCACCCTCAACGAGCGCCAGCTCTGCGATCTGGAGCTGCTGGCGACCGGGGTGTTCTCCCCCCTGCGCGGGTTCATGACCCGCAGCGACTACGAGTCGGTGCTCGACCGCATGCGCCTCCAGGACGGCACCCTCTGGCCGGTCCCGGTTTGCCTGGACATACCCGAAACCCGGGCGCGCTCCCTGGAGGCCGGACAGTCGGTGGCCCTGCGCGACCCGGAGGGCTTTCTGCTGGCGGTGATGCACGTGGCCGACATCTGGCCCCTGGCGCGGGACAAGGAGGCCCACAAGGTCTACGGCACCCAGGACCCGTCCCACCCCGGGGTCCAGCGTCTGCTCAAAAACAGCGGGGACTGCTATATCGGCGGCAGCCTGGAAGTCGTCAGCGCGCCGCTTCATTTCGACTTCAAACAGCTGCGCCTGACCCCGGCCGAGGTCCGTGCGGTGTGCCGCAAACTCGGTTGGAAGCGGGTGGTGGGCTATCAGACGCGCCACCCGATTCATCGCCCGGGCTTCGAGATGACCCTGGAGGCCATGCAGCGCGCCAAGGCCAACCTCTTGATTCTGCCGGTGGTGGGGATGACCAAGCCGGGCGACTTCGACCACTACACCCGCGTTCGCTGCCTGCGGGCCATCAGCCATCACTACCCGCCGGAGTCTTTTCTGCTCAGCCTGCTGCCGCTTGCGATGCGCCTCGCCGGGCCGCGCGACGCGCTGCTGGACCTGATTCTGGCCAAGAATTTCGGCTGCAGCCACTTCATCATCGGCCATGACCACGGCAGCCCCGGCGACGACCGCAACGGGCGCTCGTTTTACGCCGCCGACGCCGCCCCCAACCTGGCCGAACGCTTCTGCGAAGAGCTGGGGGTCGACATCGTGCCCTTCCCGCAGATGGTCTACCTGCCCTTCGAGGACGAGTACCGCTCGGCCTCCGAGGTGCCGCCGGGCACCCAGACGCTTTTCTTCACCGGCTCCGACATCCGCGAACGGATCCGCAAGGGACGGCGCATCCCCGACTGGATGACCTTCCCGGAAGTCAAGGCGGAGCTTCAGAAGGCCTATCCGCCGCCGCGCCAGAACGGCTTCACCGTTTTTCTCACCGGGCTTTCCGGGGCCGGCAAGTCCACCGTCGCCAAGATCCTCTACTCCCGCTTCCTGGAGATCGGCGACCGCCCGGTCACCCTCCTGGACGGCGACATCGTGCGCCACAACCTCTCCAGCGAGCTCAATTTTTCCAAGGAGCACCGCGACATCAACGTCCGCCGGATCGGGTTCGTGGCCAGCGAAATCACCAAAAACCGCGGGATCGCGATCTGCGCGCCCATCGCCCCCTACGAAAACACCCGCGAGGAGATCCGGGCGACGATCGAAGCCTACGGCGGCTTTTTCGAGGTTCACGTGGCCACCCCGCTGTCGGTCTGCGAGGGCCGGGACCGCAAGGGGATGTACGCCAAGGCCCGCGCCGGCCTGATCAAGGGCTTCACCGGGGTGGACGACCCCTACGAGGTGCCGCGCAACCCCGAGGTCCGGATCGACACCAGCAGCCTGACCCCCGACGAGTCGGCCCAGGAAATCCTGGTGGCCCTGGGCAAAAGCGGCTACATCTGAGACCCGAAACTCGAACCAAGAGAACAGCCCCATGATCGTTCCCGTCATCCTCGCCGGCGGCTCCGGCACCCGCCTCTGGCCGCTGTCACGGGCGCTTCACCCCAAACAGATGCTGGAGCTGGTGGGCGAGCACACCATGCTCCAGGATACCGTCCTGCGGCTTGGCGCCTACCCCGGGATGGGCGCCCCGATCGTGGTCTGCAACCAGCACCACCGCTTCATGGCCGCCGAGCAGCTGCGCGAGATCGGCGTGACCCCCGGGGCCATCATTCTCGAGCCGGTGGGCCGCAACACCGCCCCGGCCGTGGCGGTGGCCGCCCTCAAGGCCGCCGGGCCGGACGAGGACCCGGTGCTGCTGGTGCTGCCGGCCGATCACTTCATCGCCCGGGTGGACCGGCTGCACGCCGCCCTGACGGTCGCCGAGCACTTCGCGCGCCGCGACCACCTGATCACTTTCGGAATCCTGCCGCATTCGCCGGAAACCGGCTACGGTTACATCCGCAAGGGCCAGCGGCTGGTCGACGGCGGGTTCGAGGCCCTGGCAATCGCAGCCTTCGTCGAAAAACCGGATGCGGCCACCGCCGCGGGCTACGTCGCCTCGGGGGCCTACTGCTGGAACAGCGGGATGTTCATGTTCCGGGCCGGGCAGGTGCTGGCCGAAATGGAGCGCCTGGCGCCCGAGATGGTCGCCGCCTGCCGCCAGGCGGTCGCCCAGGGGCGCGAGGATTTGGATTTCACGCGCCTGGGCGAGGCGGCCTTCAGCGCCTGCCCCAGCGACTCCATCGACTACGCCGTCATGGAAAAGACCGACCGCGGGGTGATGGTGCCGCTGGACGCCGGCTGGAACGACCTGGGCTCGTGGGAGGCCCTCTGGCAGGTGGGCCCCAAGGATGCCGCCCGCAACGTGATCCACGGCGACGTGCTGGTGCACGACGTCCAGAATTCCTATCTCAAGGCCACCAGCCGCCTGGTGGCCGCCGTGGGGCTGGTGGACCACATCGTGGTGGAGACCGCCGATGCCGTGCTGATCGCGCCGCGCCGGCGCGTGCAGGAGGTCAAGGCCCTGGTGGACGCCTTAAAGGCCCGCAAACGGCCCGAAGCTCTGGCCCACCGGCGCGCCTACCGGCCCTGGGGGTTTTCGGAAGCCATGGTGGCCGGGCCGCGCTTCGAGGCCAGGCGGATCATCGTCAAGCCCGGCGGCAAAATCGTCACCCAGGAGCACTTCCACCGCGCCGAGCACTGGGTGGTGGTGAGCGGCACGGCCCTGGTGACCCGGGGGCAGGAGACGCTCCTGGTCAAGGAGGACGAATCGGTCTACATTCCCCTGGGGGTTCGCCACAGCCTGGAAAACCCCGGCAAAATCGCCCTGGAGCTGATCGAGGTCCGAACCGGGGGCTACCTGGGCGAGGATGACATCGTGCGTCATAGCCGGCCCGACTGAACCGGGCCAGGGCCCAACTTCGACAGTTCCGCAGAAAGGCCAATTTCTGCGTTGCGCTGCATCTCGAAGTCGCTGCGGCGCACATAAGTACGCCGCACGCCGCTGAGATTTGCGCGCCGTAACTCGACCTTTCTACGAAACTGTCTGGCTTTCGACTTACCGGTTCCTCAACTTTGATGGTCCGGTAACAAGGCAACGCAGAAATCGGTTTTTTTTGCGGAACCGTCAACTCAGGTGCCGCAACGGCATATCGGAAAGGTTTGCGATGACCCCAACAGACCCCACCCCGCAGGATGTGGCCTCGATCGTCATGGCGGCCGGGCGCGGCAGCCGGATGCAGGGTTACGCGGGCAACAAGACGCTCCTGCCGCTGGTGGCCGGCGAAACCCCTTTTTGCGGCAGCCGCCCCATCCTGCTGCACCTGCTCGCGCACCTGCCCACAGGCCCCAAGGTGCTGATCGTCAACCACTGCAAGGCGGACGTGATCGCCGCCACCCGCGGCCTTCCGGTGGCCTACTGCGAGCAGCCGCTGCTGAACGGCACCGGCGGCGCCATTCTGGCGGCCCTGCCTCAGATCGCGCGCCTGCCCTGCCGCCGTTTCATCATCACCATGGGGGATGTGCCCTTCGTCCGCAGCGAAACCTACGCCCGCCTGGTGCAGGCCCTGGACGCGAACGATCTCGTGGTGCTGGGCTTCCGGCCGGCGGACCGCAAGCAGTACGGGGTGCTGGAGATCGAGGCCGGCAGGGTGCAGCGGATCACCGAGTGGAAGTACTGGAAGGACTACCCGGCCGAGCGGGCGGCGGCGCTTGCAATCTGCAATTCGGGGATCTACGCGGCCACCCGGGAGGCCCTGCTGGCCTACCTGCCCGTTTTGGCCTCCCGCCCGCAGACGGTCCACAAGCTGGTCGACGGGCGGATGACGGCCATCGAGGAGTTCTTCATCACCGATTTGATCGAGTTCCTGGTGGCCGACGGCCGGCCGGTGGGCTATCAGGTGGCCGAGGATGAAGCCGAAACCATGGGCATCGACGATCTGGGGGCCCTGGAAAAGGCCCAGGCACGCGTGCGCGCCGCCCGCTGAACCCCGCCCGGCGGGTCGAACACCTCCGCCGCTGAGACCGGGGCGGGCGCCGACCCCCGGCGGGGGGCCGCCCCAAGCCCGGAAAGCCACAGGTCACGGTTATGGCCGTTTTCGAGTACAGTGCGCTGGACGCCAGCGGCAAGAAGGTTTCCGGCATCATCGACGCCGACAGCGCCGCCGCAGCCCGTCAGAAGCTGCGCGCGGCGCGCATTTTTCCGGTCAGCGTGCACGAATCCCGGGCGGGGGAGGTCAAGCCCGAGCGGCAGCCCTTTTCCCTGGGCCGACGGCGGCGGCGCATCCGGCCGGCCGAGGCGGCGATGCTGACCCGGCAGTTGGCCACCCTGTTGGGGGCCGGCTTCCCGCTGGTGCCGGCCCTGGACACCCTGCTCTCCCAGGGCCGCTCGCACACCTTCAACCGGATCCTGGCCCAGGTCAAGGATTCGGTGGTCGCCGGGAGCAGTTTCGCCGCGGCCCTGGCCCGCTACCCCGGCACTTTTTCGACCCTCTTCATCAACATGGTGCGGGCCGGCGAGACCTCCGGAACCCTGGAGATCGTCCTGGACCGGCTGGCGGAAATCGGCGAAAAACAGGAGGAGCTCAAAAACCGGATCCGCTCGGCCATGACCTATCCGCTGCTGATGCTGGCCGTGGGGCTTCTGGTGCTCTTTTTCCTGCTGACCTACATCGTCCCCAGCATCACGACGATTTTTTCCGACATGAACCAGGTGCTGCCGGCGCCCACCCGCTTTCTGATCCGCTTGAGCGCCCTGGTCCAAAGCGGCTGGTGGCTGCTGCTGCTGGCCGTGGTCGGGCTGGTGGTCCTGGTGCGCATGCTGGGCAAGACCGCCAAGGGGCGGTTTCTGATCGACCGCAGC
>JASFIY010000061.1:0-7959 GCA_050122415.1 Desulfobacteraceae bacterium | reverse complement strand
GCCGTCCGGAGCCTCAGCCTGACGGTCGGCGAAAACCGGCTGCCGCTGTTCTTTGAACTGCTGGCCCAGGGATTTTCACTGCCGCTGGTGGTGGAAACCAGCATCCGTGACGTCCTCTGCGACCAGCTGGGGTTTTGCACCGACTACCTGGCGGAGCGCATCCAGACGATCTTTCTAAACGGCAAGGCCGTTGACGACGTGGAGCACGCCATCGTGCACGACGGGGCAACCCTGGCGCTCTCGGCCGCCATGCCGGGCGTTGTCGGCGCCACCATGCGCCGTCAGGGACGCTACGCCGCCATGCGCCGGGCCATTTCGCACCGACCCGCCGAGCCGCCAACGACCCCCCAGCAAGGCCGGATCACGCTGAAACTGTTCAACCTGCTGGCCAGCGAAAAAGGACCGGCGTTTCTGCGCCAGGGGGTCACGGTCCAGGGCCGGGACCTCCGCGCGCTGCTCCAAAGACAAGGCGCCGCCTTCTGGTCGGACTGCCGCGAGTGCCGCTTGAACGGTCGGCCCGTTTCGCCGCAGCAGCTGTTGGCCGCCGACCTGGGAGCCGGCCCGCTGACCCTCAGGGTTCACCCCTTCCCGGACTGAACCGCCGCCGGCTCAGCGGGACGCATCCTGCAGCTGCCCGGCAAAGGCGCGTTCGAAAAGACCGTCCGAATCGACGGCGATGCTGCGGTGCAGCTCACGAAACTGGTCCACCAGCCGAAGCGCCAGCGGCGTCAGCTGCGAGCCGCCGCCCGCAGAACCGCCGACGCTTTTCACCAGCAGGGGCGCCCCCAGGCGCTCTTCGGTGGCCTTGATCCGCCCCCAAACCGCGCGGTAGCTCATCTTGAGTTCTTTGGCCGCAGCCTGGATGGAACCGCTGCGGTGGATGGCCTCCAGCATGCGAAGGCGCCCCAAACCGAAGATCACCTTGCCGGCCTCGTCCTCGATCCAGACCTTGGAGCGGATAAAAAACCTTTTCCCGTTGTCCGTCATAGCCTCCCCGCATAACACGACAACCCGGCGCGGACAAGCCCCGGGGCTCGGGCCATGCTCAGACCGGGCCGCCGGGGGCCGGGGGCTCGCGGGTCATAATGCCCCCGGATGGCCCTGGGCGCGTTCGGCCTCGGCCAGCAGACGCTCCAAGTCCAGGGGCGCGGGTTTGGCCGGGTCGCGCACCAAATCGAGGGCCTTGCGACCGCAGCGCTGGACGCACACCCCGCATCCCATGCAAACCGCGGCATCGATGGCGGGGCAGCCGCCCTCCTCCCAGACCATGGCCCCGAAGGGGCAGTGCTGGGCGCAGAGACCGCATTGAGCGCAGCGCGCGGCGTCCAACCGGCTGACATAGCCGGAGGAGGCCAGCATCGGGGCCCCATTGCGCATGGCCTGCATGGCCCCGCAGCAGCAGGCGCAGCAGTTGCAGATGGCGTAAAAGCGCCCGAAGAGCGCCTCCTTGAAAAAGGCGTGGTGCACATGCCCCCGCCGGGCCTCGGCTTTCAGGACCGCAACGGCCTCGGCGGCGTCCACCCGCCGGGCCCGCCGGGGGTAATGCTCGATAACGAAGGCGACAAACGGCTCACCGACGATCAGACAGACATCCAGCGGCAGGCAGGGGTTGAGGCGCGATTTGCGGCAGGGACATTCCATCAGGGCGATGTGATCCGGGTTGTGGATCACGAGATCGCGCGCCAGGGGATAAGGGATCACGTGCTCGAGATCGGTCAGCCGGATGGGCCGGTCGATGGTCACCAACTGCCGGGCCGCCGCCAGGGGGACCACCTTGCCGTGGTAGGTGTCGGCAAAGGTGATGTGGCTGCCGGCCGGGTTGGCGGGGACTTCGGGGGGCCGGAAGTGCAGCAGCCGTTTCAGCAGGGGCAACAGGAATCCAAAAAGCCGCACCGCCCGGTGCTCGCCGGTGCCGATGCCGATATACAGGTAGACCCAGCGGGCGTAGACGTAGCCGTGCAGGAAATCCAGCAGTCCGAAGCCGGGCGCGGCGCGCGCCTCTCGGATGAACGCCCGGGTGGCGGGCGAGATGCGAAAGGGCCCCAGCAGCCGGCGCCCCCAACTGTCCAGCTTGGAAAAAAAGGCGGAACGCGACAGGTGCATGGCGCCGGCCTCCCGGCAAACTAGCGGTTCACGCTGACTGGGCGGCAGGAGAACGCGGTCAGCGCAAGCGCACGAAGGGGTTGCTGCGCTTCTCCTGGCCGATGGTCGTGGCCGGCCCGTGGCCGGTGTAGACCGTGGTATCGTCATCGAGGGTGAAGAGCTTGGTCTGGATGCTGCGGATCAGCGTGTCGTAGTCGCCGCCGGGAAGATCGGTGCGGCCGATGGAGCCGTAAAAAAGGGCGTCACCGACGAACACGCAGCGGTCCGTGTGGAAGGAGACCCCCCCCGGGGTGTGCCCCGGGGTGTGCAGCACGGCAAGCGCGATATCACCAAAGGAGATGCTGTCGCCCTCGGCCAGGGTGCGGTCGGGGGGCGGCGAATTCTGCGCCGAAAGACCGAAGGACGCGGCGCTGGCCGACAGCTGGGCCAGCATTGCGGCGTCGGCGGCGTGAATCAGCAGTTCGGCGCTGGTGGCGTCCTTGAGATGCCGGTTGCCGCCCACATGGTCGAAATGACCGTGGGTGTTGAGAATGTATTGGAGGGTCAGTTTCTCGCCCGCCATGGCCATCAGGATCTTGTCGGTTTCGTCGCCCGGGTCGATGACCGCCGCCTGGCGAGTCCGTTCGCAGCCCAGAATGAAGCAGTTGGCCATGATCGGCCCAACGGTCAGTTGTTTGATGATCACGGTCTTCCTCCGTTTGGGTTCAGTCGTTCAGGTTTTGCCGGGCCCGGGCAATCATTTCCAGCAGGCTGTGGATCTTGGGCCGCGGCTCGCGGCGCATCAGCCGTGCGACCGTTTCGGCCGGCAGGTTGGCCTGCACGTAGGCCGCGACGTCGAAAGTTTCCCACCAGCAGTCGAGGAGCTTTCCGCAGGGCGAACCGGGCCGCTCGCCGCCGTGATCGCGGCAGTAGGCAAACGTCACCGGCCCCCCCAGGCGCGGGCAGCGCCGCTCGCAGTCGTCCCAGCGTCGATCCATTGATGGGGCCTTCCCCTCACCCGCGCCTGAGGTGCGCCGGTTTGGGATAGTTGGCGAACACCTTTTCCGATTCGGCGATGGCCCCTTCGGGCAATTCGAAATTGCTGAGCTGCCCGGCCAGAAACTTCTCGTAGGCCCCCAGGTCCAGCAGCCCGTGGCCGCTCCAGTTGAAGAGGATGACTTTCTCGCGGCCCTCCTCCTTGGCCTTGCGGGCCTCGTCGATCACGACGGCCAGTGCGTGGGTGGTTTCCGGGGCCGGGATGATGCCCTCGCTGCGGGCCAGGGTGATACCGGCCGCGTAGGATTCCAGCTGGTTGACCGATTTGGGGGTCAGCAGCCCCTCGTCCACCAGCTGGCTGACCGTCGGGGCCATGCCGTGGTAGCGCAGCCCACCGGCGTGCAGCGGGGGCGGCATGAAACTGTGTCCCAGGCTGTGCATCGGCAAAAGCGGCGTGTAGCCGGCCGTGTCGCCGTGGTCGTAGACAAAGGGCGCCTTGGTGAGGGTCGGGCAGGCCGCCGGCTCCACAGGGTATATTTCGATGGCCTTGCCGTTGATCTTGTCCAGCACGAAGGGGAAGGCCAGCCCGGCGAAATTGCTGCCGCCGCCGGCGCAGCCGATGATCACGTCGGGGTAGTCGCCGACCTTGGCCAGCTGCAGCTTGGCCTCCAGCCCGATGATAGTCTGGTGGAGCATGACGTGGTTGAGCACGCTGCCCAGCGAGTAGCGGGTCTTGCCGCTGGCGTCGCTCACGGCGGCCTCGATGGCCTCGCTGATGGCGATCCCCAGGCTGCCCGGGGTGTCCGGAAATTTGGCCAGAATCTCCCGGCCGGCCCGGGTTTCGTTGCTGGGGCTGGCCACGCAGCGGCCGTTCCAGACCTCCATCATGGATTTGCGGTAGGGTTTCTGGTCAAAGCTCACCCGCACCATGAATACCTTGCACTCCAGCCCGAACTGCGCGCAGGCAAACGACAGGGCGCAGCCCCACTGCCCGGCCCCGGTCTCGGTGGTCATGCGCTCGATGCCGGCGACCTTGTTGTAGTAGGCCTGGGGAACGGCGGTATTGGGCTTGTGGCTGCCCGGCGGGCTGACGCTCTCGTTTTTGAAGTAGATCCGCGCCGGGGTGTCCAGCGCCTTTTCCAGGGAAAGCGCGCGCACCAGGGGTACGGGGCGCCAGATACGGTAAACCGACTGCACCGCTTCGGGAATCTCGATCCAGCGCTCGCTGCTGACCTCCTGCTCGATCAGGTTCATCGGAAAAACCGGCGCCAGGTCTTGGGGGTTGATGGGGTTGCCGTCGGGCCCCAGCGGCGGGTTGAGCTTGATGTCGGCCAGAATATTGTACCATTGCCGGGGCATTTCGTCTTCGTTCAGCAGTATCTTGCGGTTTGTCATGGCGTTTCCTGTTTCGGGCTGGGCGCCGCTTGCCTTTTTTCCCCGGCCGGCTGGGCCGGGGCCTGCTTTTTGAGCGCCAGGTGAATGCTGTCAAGGATCCCGTTGATGAACGCGCCGGATTCCTCGGTCCCGTATTTCTTGCCCACGTCGATGGCCTCGTTGATGGAGACTTTCGGCGGGATGTCATCGCAGAAGAGCATCTCGTAGACCGCCACGCGCAGGACATTGCGATCCACGCCGGACATCCGGCTGATTCTCCAGTTGCTGGAGAAGCGCTCGATCAGAGCGTCGACCTCCGCTTTCTTCAGGATCACCCCTTCCACCAGGGTCTTGTAAAATGGCAAAAATTTGGGCGACGGATTGAAGTTTTGACAAAACATGGCCACCGCCGCCTCCGGCTTCACCGCCCCCATGTCCAGGTAGAAGAGGGTCTGCATGGCGAGCTCGCGGGCTTTGCGTCGGGCGCTGATCATCAGGCCTGCTCGACGGCTTCCATCAGGTTGACCATCTCCACCGCGGCCATGGCCGCGCTCCAGCCTTTGTTGCCGGCCTTGGTGCCGGCGCGCTCGATGGCCTGTTCAATGCTGTCGGTGGTGAGGACCCCGAAGATCACCGGAACGCCCGTCTCCAGGGAGACGACGGCGATGCCCTTGGACACCTCGGCGCTGACGTAGTCGAAGTGCGGTGTGGCCCCGCGAATCACGGCCCCCAGGCAGATGATGGCCTGGTGGCGCCCCTTCTCGGCCAGTTTTTTGGCCACCAGGGGAATCTCGAAAGCGCCCGGCACCTTGACGAGGTCGATGTCGTTCTCGTTGGCTCCGCAGCGCACCAGGGCATCCATGGCCCCCCCCACCAGCCGGTCGGTGATGAAATCGTTGAACCGGCCGGCCACCAGTGCGAATTTCTTGCCGTCGGCGCGAAGCTTACCTTCGATTGTGTGCGGCATGTGACTCCTCCCGGATCCTGTGACGGATCCCCCTGCTCCGTGGGGGTCAGGGGTTGACGTCGAAATTGAGGGTATGGCCCATTTTGAGCTTCTTGCACTCCAAATAGCAGCGGTTGTACTCGTTGGGTTCGATCTCGATGGGGACCTGCTCGACGATGCTCAGCCCGTAACCCTGGAGGCCGACCATTTTTTTGGGGTTGTTGGTCATCAAACGCATCTTGCGCACCCCCAGATCCACCAGCACCTGGGCGCCGATGCCGTAATTGCGCAAATCGGGCTTGAAGCCCAGGGCCTCGTTGGCCTCCACCGTGTCCAGCCCCTGGTCCTGGAGCGCGTAAGCCTTGAGCTTGTTGACCAGCCCGATCCCGCGGCCCTCCTGGCGGATGTAGAGCAGCACGCCTTCGCCCTCGCGCTCGATCTTCTGCATCGCCCGGCGCAGCTGGTCGCCGCAGTCGCAGCGCATGGAGCCGAAGATGTCGCCGGTCAGGCACTCCGAGTGCACCCGCACCAGCACGGCCCGCTCCGGCCGGATCTCGCCCTTGATAAGCGCGATGTGCTGCAGGTCGTCGACGTCGTTTTCGTACACCACGGCCCGAAAATCCCCGGCCACCGCGGTGGGGATGGTGACCTCGACCGCCCGGCGGACGAAAGACTCCTTGCGCATCCGGTATTCGATCAGATCGGCGATGGTGCAGATCCCGATGCCGTGGGTTTCGGCAAAGACCTCCAGGGACGGCATGCGCGCCATGTTGCCGTCTTCATTCATGATCTCGCAAATCACGCCGGCGGGCTTCAAACCCGCCAGGCGTGCGAGATCCACCGAACCTTCGGTCTGGCCGGCGCGCACCATGACCCCGCCGGCGCGCGCCCGCAGGGGAAAGACGTGCCCGGGCCGCACCAGGTCCTGGGGCCGGGCGTCGTCGGCCACCGCGGTCAGAATCGTGGTGGCGCGGTCGGCCGCCGAGATCCCGGTGGTCACCCCGCAGCGGGCCTCGATGGAGACCGTGAAACCGGTTTCAAACTGCGAAGTGTTGTGCTCCACCATCAGCGGCAGGTCCAGGGACTCGAGCTTTTCGCCGGTCATCGAGAGGCAGATCAGCCCGCGCCCGTGCTTGGCCATGAAGTTGATCGCCTCCGGCGTGACCTTTTCGGCGGCCATGGTCAGATCGCCCTCGTTTTCCCGGTCTTCGTCGTCCACCAGGATCACCATCCTGCCCTCGCGTATGTCCTGGATGGCCTGTTCGATCGAAATTTTCGCCATTCTTTTCAGTATCCCCCCAGTGATGAGGGGTTTGACGCTCGAAAAGCGCAAAACCCCACGTTGCTATGTCCAAGACCAGCCTGCGGCCGGCTCATAGAAATCCGCTTTTGGCCAGCAGGCGCATATCGACCCCGGTGGGGGCGGCTTCGGCATCCCCCTGGCGCTGGCCCATGAAGCGCTCCACGTATTTTCCGATCAGATCGGTTTCGATGTTGACCGTAGCCCCCACCGGTTTGAAACCCACCGTGGTGAGCCCGGCGGTGTGGGGAATGACGCACACCTCGAAGCCCCCGGCGCTCACCTGGTTGAGGGTCAGGCTGACCCCGTCCACGGCCACGGACCCCTTTTCGATCATGTAGCGCGTCAGCGCCGGCGGCACCTGGAAGCCGATGAAAACCGCGTTGCCCTTTTTTTGGCGGCTGCTGAGGACCCCCGCGGCATCGATATGCCCGGAGACCAGATGCCCGTCGATCCGGTCGCTGAGCCGCAAGGCCCGCTCGAGATTGACCCGCTCCCCGATCCGGCTCCGGCTGAAAGCCGTGCGGGCGACGGTTTCCGGGGAAACATCGGCCTGGAAACGCCGCCCGTCAAGCGCCACCACCGTCAGGCAGGCGCCGTTGACGGCGATGCTGTCCCCGATGCGGGTGCCCTCCAGGGCGAAATCGGCCGCAACCGTCAGCCGTTGGCCGTCGCCGCCCGTGCGCAGGGCGCAAATCGTGCCGAGCCCTTCGATAATCCCGGTAAACATACCGCTTTTCCGTTGGCGCTGCCCCGCCGGCGGGCCGAAGCAAGGCTCACCCCAGGTAGCCCGAAATCAGGACGTCGTCCCCCAGTTGCCGAACCGAGAGGTCCCGCACCGGCTTGCACTGGCGCATCAGCGCCGGGCCGGGCCCCCGGCAGATGGGCACCCCGTCGTCGCCGCCCAGGATCTTGGGGGCGTAGAAAAAATAGATTTTGTCCACGATGTCCGCCGCCAGCGCTGCGGCGATGACCTCGGCGCCGCCCTCGATCAGCAGGCTGGTGACCCCCATCTCCGCCAGCGGTTTCATCAGGGCCGCAAGATCGATCCGGCCGCCCTTTTCGGGGGCCGCCAGCACCCGGGCGCCGGCCGCCGTCAACGCCCGCCGGCGGGCGTGATCTGCCGAAGGTGAACAAAAAATTAGTGTATCAGATTCCGATTTTTGCCGCAACATCTTCGCACCCGGGGGGGTTCTCAGGTGGGTGTCGAGAATCAGCCGCACGGGGTCCCGGCCGCGGCCGCCGTCCAGCCGGGCGGTCA
>JASFIY010000060.1:0-7981 GCA_050122415.1 Desulfobacteraceae bacterium | reverse complement strand
TCCGGCCGGGGCGCGCCGCCGCATGGATCTGCCTGGGGGAGGTGAGCAACGGGTTCGTCTGGGCCTCGGAGCACTTGGCGATTCTGACCGAAAACGAGGTTTTTCACACCCGCCGCCGCCAAACCCGCCAGAAACCCGGCATTGCGCGGGCCAGAGCGCTGTCCTTCGAGGAACTCAAGCAGGGAGACCTGGTGGTCCATGAGGAGCACGGCATCGGGCAGTATGACGGCTTGGTGAAACTGCAGCTCGAGGGGGTCACCAATGACTTTATCCTGATCCGCTACCGCGATGATGACCGGCTCTATCTGCCGGTGGAGCGCATGGAGCTGGTCCAGAAATACATGGGGGTTGACGGGGTCGCACCGGTTCTGGACAAAATGGGGGGCAAGTCCTGGGACAAGGTCAAGCAGCGGGTCAAGAAATCGGTCGAAAAAATCGCCGGCGACCTGCTCAAGCTCTACGCCGCGCGCAAGGTCGAAAGCGGGTACAGCTTCCGACCCGGGGATGCCCGCTTCAGCCAGTTCGAGGCCGGCTTCCCCTATGAGGAAACGCCCGATCAACGCCAAGCGATCGAGGATTTGCTGCGGGACATGGCCAGCCCCGCGCCCATGGACCGCCTGATCTGCGGCGATGTCGGCTACGGAAAAACCGAGGTGGCCCTGCGGGGTGCTTTTGTGGCCGTCATGGAAGGCAAACAGGTGGCGGTCCTGGTGCCCACCACGGTTTTGGCCGAGCAGCATTTTGCGACCTTCTCCCAGCGCTTCGCGCGCTACCCCATCCACCTGGCCTGCCTCAGCCGCTTTCGCGCCCCGCGGGAACAGCGTCAGATCGTTCAGGATCTGGCCGCCGGCAAAATCGACATCGTGATCGGCACCCATCGGCTCCTGCAGAAGGATGTGGCCTTCAAAGACCTGGGCCTGATCATTCTCGACGAGGAGCACCGCTTTGGTGTCAAACACAAGGAAAAGCTGAAGAAAATCAGAAAAACGGTGGACGTTCTGGCCATGACGGCCACCCCGATCCCCCGCACCCTGCACCTCTCCTTGACCGGTATCCGGGATATCAGCGTGATCTCGACCCCGCCCGAGGATCGCCGCTCCATCATCACCTATATTTCGGAGTTTGACGATGCGGTCGTGGTGGAGGCGATCCGCAAGGAGTTGCAGCGCAAGGGGCAGATTTTCTTTGTTCACAACAATATCCACGGTATTCAGAAGATCGCCGAGCACCTCAAGGCGCTGGTGCCCGAGGTGCGCTTGGAAATCGCTCACGGGCGGCTGGGCGAGGACGAGCTCGAGCGGGTCATGCTGCGCTTCATGAAGCGCGAAATCGACATGCTGGTCTGCACCGCCATCGTGGAATCGGGTTTGGATATTCCCGCCGCCAACACCATCCTGATCAACCGCGCCGATCGCTTCGGGCTCTCGCAGATCTATCAGCTGCGGGGGCGGGTGGGGCGCTCCGATGAGCAGGCCTATGCCTATCTCTTCATTCCCAACGAAAGCGCCCTCAGCCGGGACGCCCAAAAACGGCTGAAGGTGCTCATGGAGCACAGCGACCTGGGCTCCGGCTTCCAGATCGCCATGAGCGATCTGAAAATCCGCGGCGGCGGCACGATCCTCGGGGCCAATCAATCCGGGCATATCGCCGCCGTGGGGTACGACATGTTCCTGAAGCTGATGGAACACGCCGTCTGCGAGATGAAAGGCGAGCCGGTGGTGGAAAGCCTGGAGCCCGAGATCAACATGCCGATGTCGGCCTTTCTGCCCGAGGACTACATTCTGGATATCGATCAGCGCCTGAGCGCCTACCGCCGCCTGGCCCGCATGACGGATCTGAAGGGAATCTCGGATTTCAAGGCCGAGTTGGAGGACCGTTACGGCCCGCTGCCCGAGGCCGGCGCCAACCTGCTGTTGAAAATCATGCTCAAGGTCCTGGCCGCGCGCGCCGGGGTCAAGCGTCTGGACCTCCAGGGGCAGCAGCTGCAGCTTTTATTTTCCGAAACCCACCAGAAAACACCTTACGGCATCGTCGAATTTGTCATGGCGCGCCAGAAGAGCTGCGAGTACACCCCGGATCGGGTTTTGAAAGTGCGGCTCACCAAGGGATCCGCCAACAGTCTGCTGGTTCAGATTAAAAACATCTTGAAAGAAATCAGCGCCCGTGTTAACCCCTAAAGGCTTATTTTGCTTGATATAAGTTGCTGAGGGTGCGCCAACCGTGCGTTTTGGCGGATACCGGCGTGTCCCCGGTTACACCGACCTGGTGCAGGGCAGCACGTGTAACGGGTCTGCCCAAGGCGGGTGAAGGTGGCGCCAAACCGACCAGATCAGTTTCGCCGGGCGGCCATGGCCGTCGCTTTTTTTTGCCTCTGGGGCCTGTTGGGGGGCTGCAGGGGGGATGAGGCCGAGCAGCGCCCGGTTTTCCTGCTGCGGGTGGGCCAAGGCGTCGTCACCCCCCTTGAATTCCAACGCGCCTTTGAGATCGCCAAGGTCGCCTACCCCCACAACACCCTGCAGGAGGCCGCAGCGCGGCGGGAGGCGCAGCTGCGGCTGCTGGAGGAGATGATCAATGAGCTGATCCTGCTTGAAGAGGCCCACAGCCTGCGCGTCGTGGTGGGCCGCGAGGAGTTGGCCGCAGCGGTTGAGAAAATCAAGGCGGATTATCCCGAGGGGGGGTTTGAGCAGGTGCTGCTGGAAAATGCAATCCCCTATGCCGAATGGGAAAAAGCCGTCCGCCGGCGTCTGCTGATCGAAAAGGTGGTCGAGGTCGGGCTGATCGACACCGTCGAGCTCACGCCGCAGGATATCTCCGCCTTCCTGGCTGCCCACGGACAGGCCCCGGCCGGATCAGACCCGGGCGGCGACGCCCCGGCGGCCCTCGAACCCAGGATCGACACCAAGCTCATCCGGTATATCCGCAAACAAAAAGCCGAAGCGGCTTATGCCGATTGGCTCAAAGGTCTAGAGGCGAAGTATGCCGTCGAGATCAATCACGACCTATGGAACGAAATAACCGGCCAAGCGCGTTGAACCGTCCACAGCGACTTCCACCGCTGCCTCTGCCAATCACCGCAACCGCCATGACGGGTATCTTCAGTGGTCGTCGGGTGGGAGCCCCGGGATCTTTTCTGCGTCAAGCCCTGTTGACCGCGGCGATGCTCTGCCTTTGGGCGCTTGGGGCTGCCGCCGGGGAAGTGGTCGACCGGATCGTGGCGGTGGTCAACGACGACGTGCTCACCCTGGTGGAACTGGATCAGGCGATCCAGCCTTACCGCAACAAGCTGGACACCATGGGCTATTCCCCTGAAAAAGAGCACCAGATGCTCTTCAAGGTACGCGAGGATATCCTCAACCAGCTGATCAACGAGAAGCTGACGGACCAGGAAATTCGGGAAGCCAATATCAGTGTCACCGAGGGGGAGGTCGACGCCGCCATCGAACGGCTCAAAGCCGCCCGCTTTCTAACCGAGGAGGATCTGCAGGCAGCCCTGGCGCGGGACGGCATGAGTCTCGAGGATTATCGCCGGCGCGTGCGGGACCAGCTGCTGCGAACCAAGCTGGTCAACCGCCAGATCAAGTCCAAAATCGTGATCACCAAGGAAGACGTCAAGGCCTATTACGAGCAAAACCGGGATCAGTTCGGGGGGGAGAGGAAATACCACCTGCGCAACATCGTCATGCAGGTGCCGCCTCCCGCCGGGGAAGAGGAAAAACAGGCGGTTTTGCGCGCCATGAGCGCGGTCCACGCCAAGCTGAAGGCCGGCGAATCCTTTGAGGCTTTGGCCCGCCAATACTCCCAGTCGCCGATGGCCGGCGAGGGGGGGGAACTGGGGATTTTTGGCTTGAGCGATTTGAGCCCCCAGATCCGGGACGCGGTTCAAAACCTCGAACCGGGGGAATTTTCCCAAGTCTTGGATACCGAATACGGGTACCAGATTTTCGGGGTCAAGGAAATCATTGAGGGCGGCGGCAAAACGCTCGAGGCCGCCACCGCCGAAATCGAAAGCAGGCTGTTCGACGAGGTGGTGAATCAAAAATTCACCGAGTGGCTCCGGGAATTGCGTCAGCGCGCTCACATCAAAATCATCCAGTAAGATGGCAACTGAAGAAAATCACCCCTTCGCTTTCGGTCAGTACCTGCGCGATCTCAGGCTGGAGCGGGGCGTCAGTCTGGAGACGATCTCCGCCCGAACCCGGATCGGGATGGGCAATCTCCTGGCCATCGAGCGCGAAGACCACCAGCGGCTGCCGGCCGTCGTCTTTGTGGTGGGCTATCTCAAGGCGTATGCCCAGGTCATTGGCGCGGAGCCGGGGGAGGCCATCCGGCGCTACCATGCCAGCCGCCGGGCTTACAACGACACCCTCCGGACGAATGCCGTCGCCCGCACCCCCGAACGTCGTCCCTGGTTCCGGCTGGGCGCCGCCCTGTGTCTGCTGGCAATGGTGATCGGCCTCTCGATTTTCGGGGTCACGCGCTGGCAGTCTGCCGCGCGCCCCCCGGCGGCGACCGTGGCGCAGGCGCCGCCACCGGCGGCGGAAACCCTCGGCGAAGATCCGGAAAGAGAACCGTCGGCAACGCCCGCCGCCGCCCCGGCCGAGGGGTTCTCCGCATCGCCGCCGCCGCTGGAAACCGCTGCCGCCCCTGAAGGCCCGAGAGCCGACCGCTCTTCCAAATCGGTCGTGCCCCTGGCCCTGGGGGCCCTGGCGGTGGAGGAGACCTGGCTGAAGGTCATCAGTGATAACCAGCGGCCGGTGGAATACCTGCTCAAGCCCGGTCAGAAGGTGAGCCTCGAGGCCCGCAGCGGCTTCAACCTGCTGATCGGCAACGCCGCCGGCCTGAGGCTGACCCTCAACGGCCAACCGGTGAGGGTTCCCGGTAAAAGCGGGCAGGTGGTCACCTTGCAGCTGCCCTGAGAGACGGGGGGTAACCGATTACCGCTATGCACCGCGATCGAAGCAAAATTCTGGCCGACAGCATTCGGCGCCTGTTGCGACGCGGCGCCTCGTCCCACCTGCGCAAAATCGTCCGAAAAACCCATGCCGCCGACCTGGCGGCGGTTTTCCAGACCCTGTCGCCGGCGCACCAGCAGCAACTCTTCGAGACGATCGAAAGCCGTGAGCAGAAGGGGGGCGTGCTCAGCGAGCTGGACCGCGAGACCTTGCTGGATCTTGTCGAGGATCTTGACCTGGACGAACTCGTCAGAATTCTCGAAACCATGCCCAACGACGACGTCACCGACCTCATCGGCCAGCTTCCCGAGGCGCGCTCCAGCGCGGTTCTGGAAAAGATGAAAAAGGAGCACTCGGCCCAGGTCGAGGGGCTGCTGAGCTACCGGGACGATACCGCCGGCGGGATCATGGTGACCGATTTCATCGCCCTCCGGGAGGATTGCACGGCGCGCGAGGCGATCGCGTCGCTGCAGAAGGAGTATCAGGATGTGGAGATGCCCTTCTATCTCTATGCGGTGGATGAGAACGGCCGCCTGGTGGGCGTCAGCTCCCTGCGGCAGCTGGTGCTGGTGCCGCCCGAAACACCGCTGAAGGCCTTTATGACCACGGATGTTTTTTCCGTCCAGACCGACATGGACCAGGAGGAGGTCGCCAAGATGGTGGCCCGCTACGACATCCTGGCCGTGCCGGTGGTCGATGAGTCCCACCGGCTGGTGGGGATCGTCACCGTTGACGACGTCATCGACATCTTCCGCGCCGAAGCCACCGAGGACATGCTCAAAATGGCCGGTGTGGGGGAGGAGTTCATCGAAACCAAGTCGATCTACAAGAGCAGCCGGATGCGCCTGCCGTGGCTCTTTGCCAGCTGCTTCGGCGGCATCGTGGCTTTTTACGTCATCAACCACTTCGAGTCCAGCCTGGCCCGGTTCGCCTACCTGGCCGCGTTCATCCCCGTCATCATGGGCATGGGGGGCAATATCGGGACCCAGTCCTCCACCATCGTGGTCCGCGGACTGGCCACGGGACGCCTACTGGTGCGCGATCTGCGCAAGGTCGTGTTCAAGGAACTGATCATCGGGGGGATGCTGGGGGTGTTTTACGGCCTGCTGATCGGCGGGGTCGCGCAGGCCCGCTACGGCCGGTTGAGCTTTGCCCTGGCGGTGAGCCTGGCGGTGCTCTCCTCGATGGCGCTCGCCGCCCTGGTGGGCTCCATGGTGCCCATGCTCTTCGCCCGTCTGAACATCGACCCGGCGGTGGCCACGGGCCCCTTCGTGACCACCGCCATCGATATCATCAGCGTGTTCTTTTACTTCCAGATCGCAACCATCCTTCTGGGCATCTGACATGGCATCCTTTTCCACCCCGGCCATCACCCTGCGGCGCATCCAGCACGGGGATTTCGACCTGATCCTCAACTGCTTCACGCTGGCGCGCGGGAAAATGTCGGTCATCGCCAAGTACGCCAAAAAGAGCACCCGGCGCTTTGGCGGGGTGCTGGAGCTCTTTTCCCTGCTTCAGCTGCAATGCTCGGCGGGCCGCGGCCTGCCGGTCCTGCAGGAGGCCGAATTGAAACAGCCCCACGCCGGCATCCGCGGAAATTTCCGTAAGACCGCCTATGCCAGCTACTGGGCGGAGCTGGTCAACCTGTGGATGGAGGAAAACGTCGCCAATCCGGCGCTTTTCAACCTTTTGGCGCACGTCCTGGCCGAACTCGACGGCAGCGATGCTCCGGACGTGGCGGTCTTGAATCTTCTCTTTCAGGTGCGCTTCATGGCGCTGGCCGGTTTTCTGCCCGAGCTGAGCGCTTGCTGCGCCTGCGGCTGTCAGCTGGAGCGGCTCCGGAGCGGCGGGCTGCGGATAGACCCCGCGCGGGGCGGGGCCCTCTGCGCCCGTTGCGGCGCCCCCGAAGGCGGCCCGGGCGAATTGTCCAAGGGGACCCTCAAGCTGCTGCAGTGGCTCAGCTGCAGCGACCTGGCCCAGGCCGGGCGGGCGCGCTTCTCGCCGGCCGCCGTGGCCGAAAGCACCGCTTTTCTGGAAGCCTTCGTCCCTTACCACCTGGGCAAAACCCCGCGCAGCCTCAAGTTTCTGCGGGAAATCCGATGACACGGGAGACGCCGCGATGCCCGCGAGCCTGCACCAGGTTCTGACCGCACACCCGGTGAGCGCCTCGGCCCCCTGTCGGATCGACATGGGGGGCACCCTGGACATCAGCACCTTCCACCTGCCCCTGCGGCGGCATGCTCCCTGCACCGTCAACCTCGCCATGGCGCTGCGCACCCGGGTCGTGCTGCAGCCCCATGCCGTGGGGCAGGTGAAAGTCTCTTCGCGGGGCTTTGAGAGCGCGGTTTTCCCCACCCACCGGGCGCCTTTCCGGCACCCCTTGGGGTTGATGTTCGCCATCGCGGCTTTTTTCGACGCCGATGGCGTCCACATCCGGATCGACTCGGCCTCCCCGCCGCGCAGCGCCCTGGGGGGGTCCTCGGCGGCGGCGGTGGCCCTGGTGGCCGCCTTGCAGGCCGCCGCTGAGCGCGCGGGGTCCAAGCGCCGGCTCACCCGCCGGGAGGTCGCCCTGCTGGCCCACGCCATCGAAGCCAGTGTCGCCGGGGTGCCCTGCGGGCTCCAGGACCAGCTGGCCGCCGCCTTCGGCGGGGTCAACGTCTGGCATTGGCTCTCCGGTTTCGGCGAGCCGGTCTTTCGCCGGGAGACGCTGCCGGTCGCGCCGGGGGGTGAATCCCTGCCCGATCATTTGCTGGTGGCCTATTGCGGGGTGCCCCACGAATCCCAGGATGTCAACGGCCGCTGGGTGCGGCAGTTCCTGGCCGGTGAGAAGCGCGCCTCTTGGGAGGAGATCGCCGCCTTGGCGCGCCGCTTCGCCGCCGCCCTGTGGGCCGGCGATTTCCGAGCCGCGGCGGATGTCATGAACCGTGAAACGGCCGTGCGGCGCGAGCTGACCCCGGCGGTTCTGGACGCCACCGGTGAAAAACTGGTGGCCGCAGCCATCGACGCCCGCTGCGGCGCGCGCTTTACCG
>JASFIY010000059.1:0-8111 GCA_050122415.1 Desulfobacteraceae bacterium | reverse complement strand
AGCGTCCGATCCCCCAGCATGTGGACATAGCTACCCATTTCGTTGTCGTACCAGCCGTAGACCACCGCCTGGGTCACGGGCACCCGCACCACGGGGTCCTTGACGGCCGCCAGCAGGGAGGCGTCCAAACCCGGCAGCCGCTCGAGGTCGATGGTCACCTCGGCGGTCCGGGTGTGGGTCTCGTGGCCTTCGACGATGGCCGCCGCCTTGGGCAGCCCGACGATATCCCCGGACACGTTTTGCTCCTCGGAAAAATGGAGGTAGCCCTGGGGGTCATCGGCCGCGGCCTGACGGTAGACGGCGTTGATCCGCTCGCGCCGGATGGACTCCCCGCTGAGTTCGTCCTGGAGGTTGAGCACCAGGATGATCAGCGAACCGGTGGCGGTGGCGACCCGCACCGACTCGGCGATGAAGCCGATCTGCTCCATCTCGGGGATCACCAGGCGCAGTGCCTTGGCAGCACCGGTGGTGGTCAGAATGATGTTGTTCATCACGCTGCGGTTCTTGCGCAGGTCGGTCTTGCCGGCCTTGGGCAGACGATCCAGGACCGCCTGGGAGCCGGTGGCGGCGTGCACCGTGGCCATCGAGGCCGAGAGGATCTTTTTGGCCCCGAAATGGTTGATCAGGGGCTTCATCATATGGGCCAGGCAGGTGGTGGTGCAGGAGGCGTTTGAGATGATGCGGTGGCGGCGGGGGTCGTAGGCCGTCTCGTTGATCCCCATCACGGTGGTCACCGCATCCTCGGGTGTGGCCCTGCCCTTGTCGACGATCTTGAAGGGCGCCGAGACGATCACCTTCTCAACGCCGGCATCCAGATGACCGCGGACGGAACCCTTGGGGGCGTCGCCGGGAAGCGACGGGTCCAGGAACTGGCCGGTGGTATCCACCACCAGCCGCACCCCGTTTTCCCGCCAGGGGATCGCCGCCGGGTTGCGCTGCTCCCGCAGAAAGCGCACCGGCATCCCGTCCACCAGCATCCGGCCGCTGCTTTCGTCCACCTCGCCGATCACCGGTGCGGCGTTGTGCCCGTAAAGATACCCGTGCAGGCAGCCGTAGTTGGAGTCGCGCGCCAGGTAGTGGGCAATATCCGCCAGCGAAGTGCCGCTTTCGCGGCCGATGTTGACCACCAGCTCCCGGAAATACTTCCGACCCACCTGGTCCCAGACCGTAAGTTTGCCGATCCGCCCGAGGCCGTTGATGCCCAGGACGAGTTCGCTCCGATTCTGCTCAGCCATCTCCATTCCTTTCTGTCAGGGGTCGCATGGCGCATGCGGCGGGAGTTGGGCCTGCCGCGGCCGCCGCGGGCCGCTTCAGGCTTGCCGAACCGCCATGAGGCCCCGATAAACCGATCCTTCCTGACCGTCGACACTGATAAAGCCCCCGCTGGTCAGCGTCAGGTCGTTGAACCGGGCCGTGCCGGCCTTTTCGTCGCAGACCAGTTTGCCGCAGCCCACCACGCAGGTCTTGCCCAGCCGGTGCGCCACCACCGCCGCATGCGAGGTCAGCCCGCCCCGGGCGGTCAACAAACCATCGGCGGCGTAGATCTCGCGGATGTCGTCGGGCACGGTGTCGCTGCGCACCAGGATCAGGGCTGTATCGGGTTCCAGCTCCCGCCACTTGTCGATCTCCTCGAGGCTGAACACCATCCGCCCGCTCATCGCGCCGCCGCTGACCCCGATGCCGTGCCCCAGAAATTTTTCCTCGGTCTTTTCGGCGGGGTCGAAGGTCATGACGCTTTTGAGTTCGCGCATGGCCATGTCCCGGGTCTGAAGCAGATAGAGGTCCCGGACTTTGGGGCTCTCGAAGGTGAATTCCATTTCCTGCGGGCTCCAGCCGTGCTTGTAGATCAGTTCGTTGGCCCACCTATCGAGGGCCGAGTAGATTTCCGGGTAATGGGTTTCCAGCGTGATGTCCGTATCGCGCATCTCGATCTCCTGCTGGCTGAGGGAAATCGGCAGGGTCTGGACCAGCCCGGCCACCACGTCCTCCCCCTGGTTGCCGATGGTGAAATCCCCCCACAGCTTCAGGATGTTGCCATACCAGCGGGGGTTGTGGGTGAAGATCACCCCGGTGCCGGCGATGGGCGAAATGTTGCCGTAGACCATGGATTGCACGGTGACCGCGGTGCCCCAGTCGTCGGAGATGCCCATGATCTTGCGGTAGGCCTTGGCCTTGGCGGAGTCCCAGGAGCCGAAGACCCGCTTGATGGTCAGGTGGAGCTGCTCCATGGGGTCTTCCAGCACCGCGATGCCCGCATCCCGGATGTTTTTTTTGTATGCCAGCGCCAGGGCCTTCATCTGCTCGCCGCTGAACTCGCGCTTGTGCGAAAAGCCCCAGCGTTCCTTGAACGCCTTCATGATGGCATCAAAGTCGTCGCGCTCGAGGTCGAAGGCCATCCCGTAGCACTGCAGGAACCGGCGGTAGTTGTCCCAGGCAAACCAGGTGTTGCCGGTCCGGTCGGCGATCCCGGCGGCGATCTCCTCGTTCATGCCGACGTTCAAAAAGGTGTCCATCATGCCGGGCTGGGAGATCGAGGAGCCGCTGCGGACCGAAAAGAGCAGCGGTTTGGCCGGGTCCCCGAAGCGCTTGCCGGTTTCCTTTTCCAGGGCTGCGATCTGGCGGGCCACCTGGTCGCGGAAATTTTCCTCCGCCGGCCGGAATCCGTAGACGATCTCCAGGCCCCGGAATACCTCGGTGGTGATGATGAAGCCCGGCGGCACGGGCAGCCCGAAATTCCTCAGCCGCACCATGTTGAGGCCCTTGTTGCCCAGGTGGATGATGCCCGCGGCGCGCGGGTTGCTGTCGTTGAGACCGGTCATGGCCCGCTGGGGATCGTAGTTGAGCAGCAGGTGGAGCTTGTCTTTGGGCAGGATGTCGGCCTGGAAAAAGAGTGTGTTGAGAATCCGGCTCAGGAAGAGATCCAGCTGCTGGAGCCCCAGGGCCTGGGCGATTTTCTCACGGAAAAAGACCTCCGAGACCCGGTGTTTGAGCCGCTCGGCGTCCGGCATCGGGCCCACCGGCAGATAGGCCGGCAGGATCTGATCCGGCGAGAGCTGGCCCAGGATCTTGGTCAGGTTGCGTTCATGCACGTTGTTGAAATAGTCGTTGATGATGTTCTTGACGGCCTGGGCGAAGCCTTTGAAGATGTCGAGGTACTGGGTGAAAGTAAAGCCCTTGATTTCCAGCGAATGGGCCAGGAAATCGAGCTGCCGCTCGAGTTCCAGGGAGGAGATGCCCTCCAGCCTGAGGGCCTGGTTGAAAAGCATCAGCCGATCGTAGACCTGGTAGAAGGTCGCCTTGGTGATCAGGCCGATGTCGATGGAGGCCACCAGTTCCTCGAAGAGCACGTTCACCAGGGACTCGATCCGGAAGGTCATCCCCAGGGCGTCGAACTTCAGTTCGTGATAACTGCCGTACATGGAGGGGATGTCCACGGTGAAATGGCGCTTTTTGTAGATATCCTCCTTGACTTCGAATTCCCGCTCCGAGAGGATCAAAGCCTTCAGCTTCTCCAGGAAGTTGAGCAGCAGGGCCAGCTTACGCTTTCCGGCAGGCTCGTCCAGAGCCGTCTTGAGTTCGTTGAGGTCCGGGAACCCCTCGGTCCGCAGCTGGTCCAGGTAGAGATCGATTTCACGGAAATCGAGCCGGTATTTCTGATCCAGCAGCTTGTAGAAAATCGCGGCCAGACCGACCCGCTCCACATCCCGGGGCGGCGCCCCGTCCACCTCGGCCAGCAGCCGCTGCAGGTCGTCCTCCGAGAGGGTCAGCAGCCCAGCGGGCAGCGCCACCCCCTGGTCCTTGAGATGCTGGACCACCCGGTGCATGCCGTCCACCCAGGGTCCCTGGAGAGCGATCTGCTCGAAAATGCTCGGCGGCAGGTAGGCTTCCAGGGCGCTCTTGTCCAGGGTTTCCCAGAACTTGAGGGTCGCCTCCATGAAACCGATGATGCGGTTGCTGCTCTCCACATGACTTTGCTTGCGCAAAAAGTGCACCAGCACATCCCGCCGCCCGGTCAGTTCGTCCAGCCGCGTGGAAATGTCGCGCAGCCGGCCCTCGGCGCCGATATCGTTGAAGTAGGCCGGAAAGAGGCGCGCCAGCTGCTTGGCCAGGTTGTAGACCGGCCCGATGCCGCTGTTGAGAAAGCGGGTGATCTCACGGGGAAAAAGGTCGGTATCCTTGATGAAGACCCCGCCCAGGGAGAGATGGATGATCAGCGCCGACAGCAGCCGGGTGGACCATTTGGGGTTGAGCTCGATCAGCTCCAGCCAGGTCCGGATGTTTTGCAGGTGGGCGCTGTTGGCCTTGATCTGCCAGTCGTTGCCGACCCCGGCGATCCCGGGGGTCTGAAACCCCAGCTCGATCAGGGCATCGATAAAGACGTTGACCAGGTCGCTTTCCTCGGTCTTGGAAATCCCCTTGCCCATGTTGAGCACGCAGTTGAGGGCGGTCCCGGGAAATTTGCTGGTTCGGGTTTTCAGGATCGTGAAGGTTTTTTGAATCAGATTGCTGAGATTGCGGTAGGGTTCGTGGGCGATGAGCCACGAAATGGTCCGGTTGATTTCGCGCAGGGTCTCTTCGTGAATCATGGCGAGACCCGACATATTCATGATATGAAACAAAAACAAAAGCTTACAATGGCTGCAGCGCCCCCCCGAGGCGCCGGCCCCCAGCAGCTTCTGGGGGACTTCACGGTAGACTTTGACAAAGGTCTCGTAGGTCGGCAGGGTCAGCAGGCGGTCGAGCACCGCGCCGGATTCGGCCGCGGGCTCAGCGAGGGTCTGGTTCAGCGCTTTTTCCAGCTCTTTCAAACGGTTGTGCGAAATCTCACTGAAAACACCGGCCAGAAAGGCGCGGTCCTTGATCTCGTCGGTTTCGTTCTCAAACCACTGCTGGGGGTCATCCATGTAGAGGAAATAGGAGAAAGTGTAGCGGTAGTAGCGGGCCAGGAGCCGGTTCAGGTCGCCGCAGTCCGCCTCCGCGGCGCCGTCTGCGGCGCGAAAGGCCCGGGCGATCTTGGGCAGCTGGTAGTAGCTCATGGCGACCAGGGCGAAGTCCTCTTGGGGCAGCGCCGCCAGCCGCCGGCAGGCATCCGCGATGACCGGCAGGAATTTTCCGAGCCCGGCCCCGGCGTCGGTGACGATCTTGTAAAGGAAGAGCAGCAGGTTGTCGACGGCGTCGGTTTTGACTTCCCGATCGCGGCTGGTGACGATGGCCTCCAGGAAGATCTCCACGTACAGCCCGGCGGCGGCCTGGCCCTGGTCGTGGCGGTTGATCAGGTGAAAGTAGTCCAGGGTGTAGACCCGGGCCTCGCTGACGATGAACTGCCAGTTCTTGTACGGGTGGGAGAGCTCCTTCAGGAAGGTGTTGACCCCGTCCATCAGGCCGAAGTATTTGGACATGACGGCTTGCAGCGGGGCGTAGCGGGGGTCGATCTCGACCTCCACGTGGTAGCTGGCCAGGTTGACTTCCAGGGCTTGGGATTGAATTTTCATGAGCCTGTCTTTTTCGGGTTGCGGCAGACCGCGGGCTGCGCGGCCCTGTGATGGAACGTATTTCAGCGGGACAGCGCCATCATCCGGTAGACCACCATCCCGGCCAGCCAGGCGATGTCCTCGGGCGACAGCCGCCCCTGGATCCCCGGGTTGAAGAGGATGTTGGCCTCCGCCCCGAACTCCTCGTCCCCTTCCCAGAGAATCAACTGAACGGCCACCCGGGGAAAGACCCGCAGCTCGAAGCCCGCGTCCCCGGCCGCTATGGCCTGCCCTCCCAGGGCTGTCGCGGCCTTGCGAAAGGCCGCGACATTCCCGCCGAAAACTTTCTTCAGGGGTGCGATCGCCCGTTTGACGAAGGCGCTGTAATAGAAGGAGGCCCCCGGAATTTCGCGGTAGGCCACCCAGTCCTGCGACGGCAGGCCGGCTTCGGCACCCAGGAGGTAGTGCAGAATCAGCACCTGTTCCTGGAGCGGCACTTCGGCCGCCGCATCCGCGAGGTCGCTGAAGTGAAAGGTGGGGTAGTCCAACCGGTAGCGGCGGGTGAGAAAAGGGACCGCAAGCCCACCGTCGGCTTCCGCAAAGCCCGACCGGCGGCTGATGGCCGCCAGGGATTCACGCGCCAGGGCTTCGGCCGCAAGGTCCCGCGCGTGCTGATAGTCGTCGATACGTGCCATAGTCTCTCCCCATGGGCTGAGGCGCGGGCGGTTTCAAAACCCGGCCCGACCCGCCGCGCAGGCTTTTTTTCGGGGGGACGCCCAAATTGAAAAAGCCCCGCCCGCGAAGGGGAGAGGCTTTTGGAGGGTCCCCGGCCGGGGTTACACTTCGAGCCAGGAGTCGGAGAACAGGGTTTCCCCGAGAATGACCTTGCAGGACTTGACGTAGTTGCGAATTTCCTCGGACACGCTGTTGAGATCCGGGGCATTGCCGTCCATGGTGGCCTGGATGGCCTCGAAAATATCCGGACGCTTGCCGTGGGCCAGGGCCATGGTGACATCGTCCTTGCAATCGGCGATGAAGGACTGCATGCCGTGGATGTTGAGCATCACCGTAAAGGTCACGTTCATCACGTGGCGCAGGTGGTCCGGAATGCCGCTGGAGATGTTGGAGACCCCGCAGGTGCTCATGGCCCCGGGCATGATCTCCTGGAGCATGTCCATGAAGGTCATCAGGCTGATGGCCTGGGGCTGCTGGATGTTGACGGGGGTCACGAGACCGTCCACCCACATCATCTCGTTGGGGATGCCGGCCTCGTTGGCGACCGTCATCAGCTCCACCAGCAGGGCGGCGCGCTCGTTTTCGTCCCGCGGCAGGCCCTCGGGGCCCCACATCAGGGCGCAGAAATCGGCATTGTACTTCGCCGCGATGGGCACCATGCGCTCGTAGCGCGGCTGCCGGACCATGATGGAGTTGATCATCTTGGGCATCTTGCACTTGGGCAGGGCGGCCTCGATGGCATCGATGTTGGACGTGTCGAGCACCAGGGGGACGTCGTCGACCACCTCCTGGACCACTTCCACGACCCACGGCATCAACTCGTGCCCGTCCTTCTTGGCCGGCCCGAGGTTGATGTCGATCATATCAACGCCCTTGGATTTCTGGAACAGCGCTTCCTCCTGAATGGGCTTGGGATCCCGCTCCTTGAAGGCCTTGCCGATTTTGGTCCCGATAACGTTCAAGCTCTCGCCGATGACCCAGAACTCGCCGACATCCTTTTTGGGCCGCAGCACATCGATCAGTTTGTCCGCCATAAAAATTTCCTCCTACCTCGTTGTAAAGTTAACCCGCTTGACAGCGCACTGAAAAACCCCTTGGTGTGCAGTGCCGACCGCCCGTGCGGGGCCTTGCGGCCCCGCGCGCGGCGGGCATCACGCTTTCTGCTTCAAAAACGCCGGCAGGTGGGCCGCTTCCCGCGGGCCGACGGTGATCGTCCAGCCGGGCAGCTCCTCCTCGACGTCACCGGCAATCGCCGCGGCATAGCCCGGGATGATCAGCTCGGTGTGTTTGACCTTGTCCATGATGCCGCATTTTTTGACGAACATGCCCACATCGTCGCCGTTGAACTTGCCGGCCGCCCAGGCGGTCATGACCGAAAGCCCCTCGGAGTCCTTGATCAGGAGCCAGGCCGGGACCTTGCTGCCTTCCACCTCGCCGGAGACGATAAAATAGGTCAGGGCGAAGTTGGTGGTCACCAGCACGGGCGAATTTTCGTCGGGGTTGTTGATCGGGTAGATGTCTTCGGTGACCGTCATGGGGCGCTGGGGGTCGGTGAAGATGTTGAGCCGCTCCAGCAGCAGCGGAAAGAGGTTTTCACCGGTGAAATCCGAAAGGATCACGATGCTGCCGTACTTGGCGATGAACATGCCGGCGATCAGGGTTTCCATGTCCAGGTTGGCGGCCATTTCGCAGGGGAAGGTGATCGTCGGGAAGCCCACGGCGCGGTTGCCGTTTTTGAGGGCCGCGCGCCGGATGGCCACCTGGTCTTCCAGGGCGGCCTTGATTTCACGGGATCCGGGATCCAGCACGATGGTCTTGATGCCCATCCCCACGAGCTTTTCGGTCAGCGGCGGCAGGCCCTCCACCGAATCGGCCTTGACCGCCAGGGGCAGGCCGTTTTCCTTG